>CAUCYJ010000207.1:0-4288 GCA_958446945.1 uncultured Lachnospiraceae bacterium
CTGCGGACTTCGGGCTTGACCCGAAACCGCCCACTGCCGCAGCTATGGTCAAGCCGAAGCGTCCTTATATCCGTCAGTTCCGGGAGGATGAAATGTTGTTCAGTATGCTAAGAAAGCAAATGAAACGGGGAAGCTGTATGAAGAGGATCTTGCAGAAATAAAAAAGATGAATAATGAGCAAACAGAGCTTCTAAAAAAGGCACTTGAAGCAGTTATTCATCTATATGAGGAAGATTCAAAGAAGAGAAAGTGAATTGATAAAAAGCGTTAGCGTGGCTCTGCGGTTTATCCGCAGTTCGAGGGGATTGGGGCATTTTCCCCAACAAGCAAAAATGCGCCGGGTATATACCGGGGCACTGCTTGCCAAGTAGCGAAATTAGGAATGACAGAGAGGATAAGACAATGGAAAATGTAACTTTTGATTATAAGTTTTACAGGATACCTAAGAGATTTTTTAAGGAAGACATGTTCAGAGATATGACAAATGCAGCAAAAGTATTATATGGAATACTGCTGGATCGCAAGTGCTTGTCAGACTCCAATGGAGACGCATGGCGTGATGAATATGGAATTACCTATATCATTTTCACAATCGAAGAAATTATGAATCTGATGAACCTGGGGAATAAGAAGGTTAACAAAATGGTGAAGGAGCTGGAGGAGCATGGCTTGATTTACCGAAGACATCAGGGCTTGGGAAGACCGAATAAGATTTATGTTTATGATTTGCTCAAAGCAGATAATTCAAATTGGCTGCCAAAACAAATTATATTCGGAAAAGGGAGCAGCAATGAGAAAGAAGTATTATGAAGATGCAAAAGAGAATGCAGCCTTTGAAAGATGTGCAGATGTAATAACATCCCTGATTCTAAAATATGGACCGGCTTTAAAACAAAAATGGAATCTAAACGAGTGGATTAGGAATATTCAGGCAGAGAGTCTATGGAAAGACATAGCTTGCAAAAGATATCAGCGGTATTTTATTTGCATGATGAATATGAAAAGTCTTTCTGTATGACAAAATCAAATTGACTAATACTAATTAGCAATATATAATATAGACAAAACGAAAATGACATGAACGGAGGAACAATGAAGTGGAGAAGGTTATAACACTTGAGGAAGCATTAAAAAGAATTGAAGAATTAGAAAATGAAAACGCCGAGTTACGCGAAGAACTGGAATATTATAAAAATCGTAAATTAAGTGGAAGGCAGAAGCACAATGCAAAATGGATGGCAATCTACAATGATTTTGTTGATTGCTATGAGAACGGCATGGCTATGATAGAGATTGCAAAACGAAATAATGTCAGCGAGAGGACGATATACAGGTATAAGGCGTATTATGACAAGATGAGGAACACAAAGGAGAATGTGATAGAGTAATTGAAGAAATTAATAGTAAAAAACATATTGCTGGCGTCAGCAATATGTTCATAAGAGGAGGAAATTTGAATGGAAAAGAGAATAATTGAATTGTACAGAAGAAAATTTGATGATATCCGACATGAAGCGGATGGCATTGAGTATTGGTATGCACGAGAATTAATGACATTATTGGACTATATTCAATGGAGAAATTTCGAAAATGTTGTAAAAAAGGGAATGCTTTCTTGTAAAAATAACGGAATTAGTGTGGAAGACCATTTTGCTGGCGTCAGCAAAATGGTCACATTGGGAAGTGGAGCCAAAGGATGTAATTAAAAATTGGATGAGAAGCAAAGACACAATAGAGTTTCTTGGTTTATGGGAAAAATTACATAATAATAACTTTAAAGGGGTCGAATTCGACTCCTTTAGAAATCAGGCGGGATCTAATGCATTTACAATGTCACCTACAAAATGGATAGAGACTACTGGGGCAATAGGAATCGTATGTAAATCCGGACGTTATGGTGGCACTTATGCACATTCAGATATCGCATTTGAATTTGCATCATGGATTTCAGCAGAATTTAAACTTTATATAATCATGGATTATAAAAGGCTGAAAGCAGATGAAAATAGCCGCTTTTCATTAAATTGGAATCTAAACAGTGAAATATCAAAATTGAATTATAAAATACATACAGATGCAATCAAAGAAAATTTGATACCACCGGAATTGACACCAGCACAAATCAGTTTTACATATGCAAATGAAGCTGATATGCTAAATGTGGTTCTATTTGGCAGAACAACCGCCGGAAGCATATTTGCCACGCGGAATTTCTTATCCTAGACAAGGTTCACACCCACGCAGAAGATCAGGATAGAGCCGATGAGGGAGAGATCGGTAATGGCGGCATCTGTCATGACCGGTGCAATCAGTCTTGCCAACAGCGTGACCGCACCCTCGAACAGAGGGTCTTTGGCATTGCCTGTTTTTTTCTTTGGTAAAAAATCTGTTGAATACAGTGCCGGCGATCCTGCTGGCGGATGAGCCTACCGGCGCCTTGGACCAGACCAGCGGCAAGGAGGTACTGAAGCTGTTCCGGGAATTAAACGACATGGGCAACACGATCGTAATGATCACACATGATCTGGGAGTGGCACAGTCCGCGAAGCGTATCGTAAGAATTGTAGACGGACAGCTGTATGAGTAAATTAAATACTTTTTGCAACAAGCACAATTCCTGAGAGAATGAGCAGGAGAATCACGATTTTGCGGATGAGCTTTTCATCCATCAGGTCGCTGCTCTTCAGGCCAAGGAATAATCCCAACAGCATTAGGGGAATCAGGAGTATCGCCTGCCGGATCGTCTCGAACCGGATCAGTCCCAAAGCACTGTACAGGCAGATGCGAAAGGTGCTTTCTACAGCAAATACTGCGCTGATATTAGCTTTGAAGGCATCATTATCTTCACAGACGCTTGTCATATAAACGGCCAGCAGAGCGCCGACACCAAACAGCCCGCTGAGTAATCCGGCGGAGAGTCCTACTATTACGGTGAATAGAGGAGAGACTTTTTTCGGGGAAAAGGTCTCTTCATTTTTTGCCCCTTTTTGTTGAAACCACATCTGGATTCCAATGCCTATGACCACAATACCGAAGATGATCTTAACGATATTGGCAGTGATGTATTTTAAAATAAATGCCCCCGGAATGCTGCCGGCAAGAACGAACAGCATAGGGAGGAAAAAGATACGCGGATGCAGGGAAGTTCTTTTTTTCCATACTAGGATCAGGTTCGACGGATAACCGATCAGCAGTTCCACCGGAGAAATATTAGCATTTACGATGCCGAAACTTAAAATAGAGGTGAATACCAGTGTATTGGCGAATCCGCACAGACCTTTTATGAAAAATGCTGTTAAAGTGGCTAAAATCCAGTAAATCATGAGAACCTGGCTCCTTAATCGTTCGTTTCAGCTAGAATAAAGTCCCATAGGCGCTGCCTGTGCAGGAATCATCCATAGCGCAACTTTTTTCTATAGTAAAATACACACGTGGTCAGGGCAAGCATTTTGTGAAAAAACTTGTGGGAACTTTGGGAGTGTGGTACATTGACACTAAGCAAAAGGAAAGGCAGGAAGATTCGTATGGCAGGATATTTGATCAAAGATACTACAAGAGAAGAACGGGAGCAGATCGTAGCGGAATCCTTAGGATATATGGAAGCAAATTGTGACGGCTGTTCGTCCGGACTGGCAGAGATGTATCAGGCATACATCGATGGGGAGAAGGAGCTTCGGGACATTAATATGGAGTTTCATGCAGGATATGTCTCGGGGGAGGAAGTACCGGGGAGAAGATCCTGCCCGATGTAAGGATAGTAAGCATAAAGTTTCGAAATTTGCAAAAACTCTTTCTATAAGGGAGAAACCGGAAAAGAGGGATGCAGATGCGGAAGGATCTTATAATTATAGTAAATCTGGAAAATGGAAAAGCACAGTTGGAATTCAAGCTGCCGGAAGAATTTTTGACGGAGCGGCGGGAGACTGAGATGCGAATGGAAATATGGGAGACAGCAGGAGGCGGTCGCCCTATTTTTTATGGAAATTATCGGAATGTGGATCAGGATCCGATGACCGCGTTATTATTGCGGCCGCACCTGTGGAATGGGAGGAAGGATCCCTATCTCTATCAGGTGAGAGCCTGGCTGCGGTTCCCAACCGGGATCGATAGTAGTCTTTTTAAAACAGAGGATTCAGGAAAATTCCGGGATTCAGAAGATTTCGAAAATCGACGGGAAGTGTACTGGCAGCGGGACCTTGCAATTTATGACTTGCGTGTCATAGAGAAAAAAGGCATCTATTTGAACGAAGCCGAATTTCATCCACACATCGTAGAATACCGGCTGCCA
>CAUCYJ010000208.1:0-4267 GCA_958446945.1 uncultured Lachnospiraceae bacterium
ACTGTCGTCCTCGACAATTAAAATCTGCTTCATATCCTCACTTCCTTTTCTTTTTTAGTTTTTTATAAATAATTCCTGGAAAAATAATGCTGAACAATAATAAAAATACCATCAACGCAATCATTTCTTTTACCGGATAGCGGAAAGCGAAATAGGAAATCTGCATTTTCATATACCACTGCATGATACCAATCCCTAAATTTCCAAAACTCATAAGCAATCCACATAACAGTAACCAATAGAAAAGACCCTCTGTTACAAACATTCGATATTCTTGTTTTTTTGTCATCCCTACACGTTCCAGGATTTTACACTCCCATTGCCGAAGCATAATATCCGATATTCTTGTATTTGCGAAATTCATAATTCCTATAAATATTAAAATTCCACTAATACTCATAAGCAGCCATCTACTTGTCTGAATATAGTTCTGCTCCTTTAGCAAACGTTCTGATTTAGAATCTAAATAAAACAAGTTCAATTTATCAGCGTGTCCATATTTTGATTGAAATTCCATATTATAATTGCGAATCATCTGATTCAGTCTTTCTCGGATAACTGACTCCTGATTTTTGTCAACGTTAAATTGTATTTCAAAAATTTGTGGTGTTAATTTTTCTACCAGCCAATCATATGTAGTCTCTGTTACCAATAGGATATTTATATTTTTACCATCCCAGCACAATTTCATCTCTGGGAAATCATCCTCTGTTATATCCAGATAACCACAATTTACTAATTTCTCAGGAACTAAACTGCTCATTTCCGTACCAACCGGAACCAGATCATAAAATTCCATCTCTGTTCCTATATAATCCTGCACTTCTCCTGCTATATAATCTGACATCCTATGATCATGTAGCACGATTGTTCCATGATTATTTTGAAACTGCTCCCAATTTACTAGCTTATCATTTTTCTGAATAAAGTCTTTTAGTTCTTCCTGCTCCCCGATACTGACTGTCTGAATTACCGTGGATATTTTATCTCCATTGATTAGAATCTTTATATTCTCCTTGCCATTTTTTCCGACGATCGGATAAAATCCTTTAATGTTTTCTACTGAATGAAGTTCGTTTCCTATGGTCGTTTCAATATCATTCATAAGGGACTTCGGAAAAAACTTCATATTCTTTGTGTCCGGTGATGATTCAATTAAATAATTGCAAGCTTCCTCTGTAATTCCTATTTGGAAGTCCGGCTCTTTACTATAATAATTCTGTAAATCCACTCCATTCACAATTACCGCAGAACATAATGCCAATTCGCACCCAAGCCATAATGACAAACTTGTTATCCCAAATGTTTTTTTATTCCGAAATAAATATTTCTTTGCAAGATAAATTTCAGGATGTTTTCCCCAATAGCGGAATTTCTTTATCTTCGGTTTCTTCCTGCTTTTATGATAAGTGACCGCCTCCGTATATTTCATACACTCCAACGGACTTAATTTCCTCATTTTTCTTTTCAGACATTCCACTGCCACTCCCAACGTGAAAATCACAAGAACAATCGCTATGATAAGAAGTTTGGGTTGAAAGAAAACCATTCTTTCTAATTTCCATGTATTCTCTGCATACATTTTTTCTAATAACAATGGCATAATACCCCATATAAACATTCCTCCTAAAACTGCTCCAGCGATACTTCCCGTAAGTCCTATTTTTAGCATCTCACGATTCATGACTTTAATATTCTGCTTTTGTTCCACACCAATTACTTGTAAAAGACCATAACGTTGTAAATCTTTTTCCAGCGAAATATTTAGGATATTGTAAATAAACAAAAACATAGAAAGTAAAACCATAACCAAAAAAAAGACTGCAAATCCATAACTTCCCATCATTTCACTTATTGCCCGATATTCTGCTGGGTTCATACTTACAATTCTCTGTCCCTCATTCAACTTTATGTTATTTGTCAGCATATGTTCTATTTGCGAACCACTGGAATATTTCTTTGTATGATCTATTAAAATCCTACATGGCTCCCATTGAAGCCCGTTCTTCTCCATTGATTTCTCTGATAAAAAAGCCACAGAAGCACCGGAGGTTTGATTTTGATACTCTGTAAAATACCCAGAAAGTAAAAAGTTCTGCATACCGGTTCCACTGGTATTGAAAATGTCATTCCAATAAAAATCCAGTTCAATTTCCATGCCCACTTCGGGATTCTTGATTCCAAGATATTGCAGAGTTTTCGTAGAAAGCATAATTTCATTTTCTTTTTCTGGATAAGTCCCTACCACATTTGTAAATGCAGGACGTATCATTTTTTCAAATCCGGTCACATCTGTAATGACGCAATCACAATATTTTATGGAATCATCTAATAATTTTCCTGCAAACTTTTCTTTCCCAATGCTTTCTATGCATGGTAGCTGTGTAAGCTGTTGTGTCATATCCGCTGTACCATTTTCAATATAGGTCGATACAGCCATACCATCGGCTTTCATATTTTTCTGAATATCAATCTCCATCTTCCCATAGATTAAAGAGAACACACTAAAAATCACGCCTACAGTAATTGTAATTACGATAAACAGTAAACGATTTCTGTTTTGATTCTTTTTCCTGGAAGCATCCATAAGCACTCTTTCAGCCGACTGATTACAATCGTAATTCTCCATCCTATACAACCCTCCCATCTTTCATCTGAATAATCCGATCTGCCATAGCTGCTATTCTTTCATCATGTGTAACGATAATCATTGTCTGTCTATATTTTTTACACATCTTTTTCAAAAATTTCATAATGGATATACTGGTTGTAGAATCTAAATTTCCTGTCAACTCGTCTCCCAAAAGTATAGTAGGATGTGTATAAATAGCTCTGGCGATTGCGACCCGCTGCTGTTGTCCACCAGATAAAGTCATAGGATTTTGTAATAGTTTTTCCTCAATTTCCAATTCTTCAGCTATCCGCATTACTTCTTTTTTGCTGATATTTCTTTCCATAAGTTTGGCAGGTAAAACTATATTTTCAAATACATTCATCTCTGGGATTAAATTAAAATTTTGAAAAATAAACCCAATATGCCATCTTCTGAAGGAACTTCTTTCCTCCATAGATAACTGTGTAATATCTACATCATTGATATAGACACATCCGTGTGTGGGATTTTCCAAACCACCTAGTAAATTGAGCAACGTGGTCTTTCCGCAACCTGAACTTCCCATAATAGCTACAAATTCATTTTCTTCAACTGTGAAAGATATATCATCAACTGCTCTTAAATAGTGTTCTCCATTAGAATATTCTTTTGTTAAAGATACTGTCTTTACTGCTGCCATATCAATCCCCCTTATCTTTTTCAGATAGTATAACAGGCAAATGTCCGCGAAATGTTACAGCGGACGGATTTTTTTCTTTTGCCGTCGTCCGGCAGATTTAATCACATTTTCTATCTTACTTGTAATTCTATAATAAAGACCAAATGTTGCAGAAATCTCCTAACCATTTTCTTTTTTGACAAGAAAACAGGCTGAATTGCTTCATTTTTGTAGCAATTCAATTCATAGATGTACCTCCAAAATCAGAACGGAGGGTAATACTATTGCATTTTCTTTTGTTGATAAGGTCACTGTAAAACGCAAAAAGTTAGGCAGATGCAGACTTATTAAACAAGACCCATGTACTAATAAAGTAACTTATTAAAAGGACACCTAAAATAGCCAACACAATCAAAAGCTGCTGCACCAATCGCTGTACTCCGATATACACTGCAATCTGCATATGGAATCCTACAATCAAAAATACAAGGAATGCGCCAGCCAAGATAAGGGCCAGTATAACCGGAACACCAAACCATACAGCTAATTGTTTCAAAATCAACTTTCGTATATGGGGTTCTTCAACACCCATATTTCTTAGAACCCGAAAGCGATATTTGTATTTTCCGGAATCTGATAATTGCTGCAAAGCCAAGATAGTAAAACAGGTTACAAACAAGATGATTGCGCTATATGTCAATCCAGTTTGCATAATGAAAATAATAGCAGAATTATCATTAACCTCGATTGTCCGCATGGTAATGTTATAAGTTACAAGCGAATCAGTAAGGCTTGAATTTTCAAAGTATGATTTTAATTCTTGAGCAATATCATAAGAAATTGTTTTATCCGCCATCATATACCGGAATGTATTAGCTGATGTCAGTTTATTGCAAATGTGATCTGGTACAATATATATCACACTTTGAAAATTATAAAAATCTTCACCTAAGTCTACTGTGTGTGCAGAAATATCAGCACGCTGTAAATCGCCT
>CAUCYJ010000209.1:0-4186 GCA_958446945.1 uncultured Lachnospiraceae bacterium
CAGACGGATAGCTGCTGGGAGGCATATCAATAAATTTGACTCTCAGCAGTTTTTTTCGTCTTTCAGATAGATGGAAGAAGCGCACATACAGTGAGATTTCTGACATCATTTTTGATGCAGGAAAAATCCGAAGCATCTAAGTTTACAAATATAATAAAAAAGGAGAAAACGATGGCAAAAAAGAACACTATAACGCTCCCAGACGGGACTGTTGTATCACACAAGAAGCCACTCAAAGAGCAGATGTATAAGTACAGATGGTTCTATTTGATGTTCCTTCCTGTATTTATCTTTGTAGTAGTATTCTACTATCTGCCAATGTTCGGTATTGTTTATTCATTCACCGAGTACAAGCTGATTAAAGATCCTGTATGGACGGGATTCAAAAACTTTGAGACTTTGTTTTCAAAGCCAATGTTCTGGCGTGCATTTAAAAATACGCTGTTTTTAAGTATCTCTAAGCTGCTTTTGAATACATTTGCGGCAGTAGTTGTTTCACTGTTATTAAACGAGATTATAAACGTTCATTTTAAGAAGGTTGCACAGACAATTATTTATCTGCCGCATTTCTTATCTTGGGTTGTTACAGCATCTGTTTTTGGTTTGATTCTTTCTCCATCAAGTCAGGGTCTTGTAAACTCATTCCTTGCTTCAATCGGTGTGGTTGAAAAAGGAAGCGAGATTTATTTCCTTGGAAGCTTAAAGTGGTGGACACCGGCATTCTTTGTTATTAACGTATGGAAGGATACAGGATGGCAGACCATTATCATCATGGCAACACTTGTTGGTATCAGCCAGGAAATTTATGAGGCTGCTGGTATTGATGGTGCAGGACGCTGGAAGAAGATGTGGTACATCACCATGCCGGCACTGGCAAACACGATCATCACTGTTATCATCCTGAACTTGGCAAAGGTTCTTAACTTGTTCGAGTCTGTATTCGTATTACAGAATGATGCTGTTATGGAAAAGGCAGAGGTTATTCAGACATACGTTTACAACCAGACCTTCAACAGCGGCGGTATCCCGAATTACGGTTATACTACAGCGGTAGGTTTATTCAAGTCACTTGTCGGCTGCGTACTCGTACTGATCTGTAACTATATCAGTAAGAAGGTTCGTAACGGACGCGGTATTGTTTAAGGAGGTGGAGAACAAATGAAAGATCATCCAAAGATTAGACTTTTTAATGTAATTAATGGAATCATTTTTATTCTGATCTCCATTATCATGTTGATTCCGATTTATAAGGTATTAGTCGATTCCTTCGACTTAAGTTCTGCTTATGGTATGAGATTGTGGCCGAAGCAGTTTGGTCTGGCTGGATATGAGAGTGTACTGTCAAATCCGACTCTGTATCGTCCACTTCTGATCTCCGTTGGAACAACACTGGCAGGTACCTTCCTTGGTCTGGCACTTTCTACACTTGGTGCATATGTTTTAATTCAGTGGGATATGCCGGGAAGAACATTCTTTGCAAACTTCCTGCTGTTTACCATGATCTTCAACGGTGGTATGATCCCGACTTACTTGGTTATGAAAAACTTGGGTTTAACAAATAACCTGCTCGGCGTTGTACTTCTTCCAGCAATCAATATTTATAACCTTGTTTTGATGAGAAACTTCTTCGAGGGTATTCCGCAGAGCTTGTTTGAGGCAGCAACACTTGATGGATGTACGCCAATGGCAACATTTATCAAGGTTGTACTTCCGCTTTCCAAGGCAGCACTTGCTTCCATCGGTCTGATGTTTGCAGTTGCTTACTGGAATGATTACACCAACTACAAGCTGTACATTACTGATTCTACTCTCTATAACTTCCAGATGAAGTTAAGAAGTATCATGATGGGTAGTGATCTTCCGCAGGCAAACGGCGGTGCAACTGAGAATACCGTAAAGAGTGCGGCAATTATCATTGCAATTTTACCATTCATGATTCTGTATCCGTTCCTGCAGAAATACTTCGTAAAGGGTGTTAATGTAGGTGCTGTAAAGGGTTAAAAACAAATAAAAGGTGCGCTGTTGTCTTCGGATAACAGCGCCGTTTTTGATTAAAAGAGGGTTTGAAGAATAGAACTTAGGAAGGGCTGGCTGTTATGGCAAAGGCAAAAGTAACCGAAAAAAATATTAAGCTGATCCTGCAGGGCAGTATGGGAAAGGCAATTCTCGCACTGGCAGTACCTGTTGTGATCAATAGTTTTTTACAGACTATGTATAATCTGACCGATACTTATTGGCTCGGACAGCTTGGAACAAATGAATTAGCAGCAATTAATCTTGTTTCGCCGCTACAGCAAATTGTGGTAAACTTTGGATCGGGACTTACGGTGGCAGGTGCTGTTTTGATTGCACAGCTTATCGGAGCATCAAAAAAAGAAGAGGCAGCCTCCATGGCAAGTCAGATCTTTGTCTGCGCAATGATATTTTCCATCATCTGCGCCGGAGTTATTGCAATTTTTACCCCTACTGTGGTAAACTGGCTTGGAGCAGATGAGCCGACAGCAAAAGTTGCAAATGTGTATCTTAGGCTTGTTATTTTAGATATGCCGTTTTTATACATGGTCAATATTTTTGCAGCGATTAGGCAGGCGCAAGGTGATACAGTATCACCTATGTTTTTAAATCTGACAGGAATTTTACTTAATGTTGTACTTGACCCACTTTTAATGATTGTGATACACTGGGGAGCAGCAGGAGCAGCGCTTGCGACAGTTATTGCTAAGGCAGTTCCGGCAATGATTTCACTTGTAATCTTAAAGAGAGATACAACAGGTGTAAGGATTCGCTTAAAGGGTTTTCGCTTTGAAAAAAGCAAAATGAAAAGCATTCTCACAGTTGGTCTTCCGACTGCAATCGGCGGAAGTACAATGCAGCTTGGCTTTCTTTTAATGAGCAGAAATGTCTATGTGTATGGTACTGGAGCAATGGCAGCATACGGAATTGGCAACAAGGTAAATGGTCTTATCACGCTGCCGTCAAATGGTATTGGCTCAGCAGTTGCGACAATTGTTGGTCAAAACATTGGAGCAAATCAGCTTGACCGCGCTGAAAAAGGCTATAAGATCGCAAGACGTGTGAGTGTTATTTTTTTGTTTGTTGGCGGACTGATTCTATCGCGTCCATTTTTATCAGAGGCGATAGTAGGGTTGTTTTCAACAGATGAAGAAGTAATAGCTATGGCTGCAGATTTTCTTAGCATCATGGCGTTATGGTGTTTTACAAATGGTATTTATAATTCCACAAGCGGTCTCTTTCAGGGAAGTGGTCATACGGAAGTTACGATGGCAGTTGATGCAACGAGGCTGTGGGTATTTCGATTTGCAACGCTTTATGTATGCGAGCATTGGCTTCATATGGGAGTTCGAAGTATCTGGTATAGCGTTGTTGTCAGCAATGCACTGTCATCTGTGATTTTGTATGTAGTATACCGCACGGGGCTTTGGAAGAAAAAGCGCGTGTAATTGTATTATCATAATCTTACGGAAAGGAAGAATCATAGGATGAGCTACAGACTTGCCATATTTGATTTAGATGGAACAATTCTTGATACATTGGAGGATTTAAAGGAGAGCACAAATGCGGCGCTTGCTGCAAATGGATATCCGGCGCGGACACTTGATGAGGTGCGCTGTTTTGTTGGAAACGGAATTGGAAAGCTTATTGAGCGAGCTGTGCCTAAGGGAACATCAAAGGAAGCGACAGAAAAGACGCTGGAGAGCTTTAAGGTTCACTATGGTATACACTGCGCAGACCACACAAAGCCTTATGATGGGATTCTAAAGCTGTTAGAGGATCTACGTAAATGCGGCATACAGACGGCAGTTGTTTCAAATAAGGCAGACTTTGCCGTGCAGGAACTTTGCAGTCAGTACTTTCCGAAAGCATTTGATTTTGTCGTTGGAGAGCGAGAAGGCATCAGAAGAAAACCTTGCCCGGACAGCGTTTTTGAAGTTCTAAAGACATTGAAAAAGACAGCGGCAGAGGCAGTTTATATTGGAGATTCCGATGTAGATGTAGATACGGCAAAAGAAGCAGGTATGGATGGAATTTTTGTAAACTGGGGATTTCGAGGCAGAGAATTTTTGCTTGAGCATGGCGCAAAATGTGTAGTAGATACGCCAGAAGAACTTGGACAGTTGCTCATGCATTGAAAGTTTTATTTCTGTAAAAAGAAAATAGAACTTGG
>CAUCYJ010000210.1:0-4171 GCA_958446945.1 uncultured Lachnospiraceae bacterium
TCGATAAGACAACCCACTGTGTAGACCTTCAGGAAAGCACAATCGAAGCTAACACGCATTGCTTCACTTCTGCAGATTATGTTCCGAAACAGCCAGATACAATGGGAATCGGTACAATTATGAAAGCAAAGAAAATCCTCGTTGTTGCAAACGGTGAAGGCAAAGCCGATATCGTTGAAAAAGCATTTTTCGGACCAGTAACACCAGAAGTTCCGGCTTCCATCCTGCAGTTCCATCCAAATGTGACAATCGTTGTTGACGAGGCTGCCGCTTCTAAACTTCCAAGATAATTTATACACAATTTCAACGGGACGTAGGCCTTCTCAGGTGTACGTCCTATGTTTTATCAGCATAGGAGTTCATCTGAACACCAGATTTTCATCAAAAGGAGAAGACAATCATGATTATTAAAAATGTAAAGGTATACGGAGAAGACAGAACATTCACCCCGGGAGAAGTAATTATCGAAGACGGTCTCTTTGCCGCTTCTGCTTCCAATGAGAATGAAATTATCGACGGCGAAGGCTGCTATGCCATTCCGGGACTCATTGACATTCATTTCCACGGATGTATGGGATACGATTCCTGTGACGGAACTCAGGAAGCTCTGGAAAAAATCGCAGAATACGAAGCTTCTGTCGGCGTAACAACTATCTGCCCTGCAACAATGACACTTCCGGTAGATACTCTGGAAGAAATTTTGAAAAATGCTGCTGACTATAAAAATGAATCCGGTGCAAAACTGGTTGGTCTAAATATGGAAGGGCCTTTCATCAGTCCGGAAAAGAAAGGTGCACAGGATGAACACTACATTGTATCCTGTGATGCTAATATCTACAGACAATTCCAAAATGCTGCTAACGGACTTGTAAAATTCGTTGGAATTGCTCCGGAACGTGATGTGGAAGGCGCTGTAAAATTCATTCAGGACGTAAAAGATGAAGTCACAGTATCTCTCGCACATACAAATGCAGATTACGATACCGCAAAAGCTGCCTATGATGCAGGTGCAAGACATGCTGTACATCTCTACAATGCAATGCCTGCATTTTCCCACCGCGCACCTGGCGTAATCGGCGCTGCCCATGACTGCAAAGAATGTATGGTAGAACTGATCTGTGACGGTGTGCACATTCATCCTTCTGTTGTCCGCGCTACATTCGATATGTTCGGTGCTGACCGCATCTGCATGATCAGCGATAGTATGAGAGCAACAGGAATGCCTGACGGCCGCTATACTCTTGGCGGATTAGATGTAGACGTTGTCGGAAACCGTGCAACACTTGCTTCTAATGGCGCTCTTGCCGGTTCCGCAACAAACCTTGCTGACTGTATGCGTGTCGCTGTGAAAGATATGCATATCCCACTGGAAGATGTAGTTGGCTGTGTAACAATCAATCCTGCCAAAGCACTGAAATTAGATGACCGCTATGGAAGCATTGCTCCTGGCAAGATTGGTAACCTTGTTCTTCTTGACAAAGATCTCAATTTAAAGAAAGTTATTATCAACGGTTAATACGCCGTTTCAACATTCCGATTGCTTCGTGAAGTGACCGGAATACATAATCTGCAAGCTGACGCACCGATTCCTCCGGCTCTACAAGATCCGGAACCATACAGGTACAAAGTCCTGCCGCATGAGCAGAACAGACTCCTGCCGGTGCGTCTTCAAATGCAGTACACTGCTTTGGCAAAAGACCAATCTGTTCACAGGCACGCACATACACCTCCGGATCCGGTTTGCTGTGCGTCACCATGTCTCCAAATACAAATCCATCAAAATATTCATAAAGTCCCGCATCTTTTAAAAGCTGTTCTGCATAAGCGCGTCTCGAAGATGTTGCAAGAGCAATTTTAAATCCGTTTTGCTTTCCATATTTCAGTAATTCTCTCACTCCCGGTTTGATTTCTACACCTTCGCTCTCCGCAATTTCGTAAAATCTTCTTCTTGTCTGTTCAGAAAATGCTTCTGCTGGGAAGTCCTCGCTAATATTCTCCCGAAAATATGCTTCCCGCCGTTCTCTATTAAATCCAATCGTATGGAAAATATGTTCTCCCATATCCGGAATTCCCAGATCCTCTCCAACATCATCCCATGATTGTTTCACAATCCGTTCTGTATCAAAAATCAAACCATCCATATCAAATACAAGTCCTTGCTCCATTTTTCCTTCTCCTATAAATAATTATGATTAAAATAACTGTGACCAAAAAGACGGAAGCCTCTGCTTCCGCCTCTTCTATGTTCTAATCTTTCTGCTCTGCTTCAAAATCAATTCCTCTTCCGATACAGTCATTCAAATATGTTACCGCGTCCTCCAGTTTCTCCAGGACTGCCTGGCGCTCTTCCCACTCATCGCCCCGCAAATCTCTTGCCACAAGACAATTCTTTACATGCTTTGATTCTCTGATCAACTTCTCATTCATATAATCGCCTCCTGTCAAAACTTGGATTGCTTTTTTATATTTTAGCAGATTTTATTCCGTTTTTCAACGTAAACTGTCAGATAATTTATGCAAATCTTCAAAGAATTCCATTTAATTTTGTCATTGCACGCGGAATAGAATCTTTCGCATTTTTCCACGGTTCATCTTTAAAGCGATAATCAAATTTATCGATAAACCAACTCACATCATCTTTTACCCGCTTCATATTCTCAAGATACAGTATATTTAGATCTTTCATAAACTGCTGAAGCAGCTCTCCTCCAAGTTGTGCCGGAGCCATTTCTGCCAACATCCGATAATGTTCTGTACAGAAACCTTTCGATTTCCGGAACAACCCCCGAAATGCCTCCTCCTTCTTATAGAGATAAAAAATAGTCACAAGATAACGCTCAAACATCGCATTAATCTTATCGCACACAAAACAGGAGTGATCCAAAAACTCAAGATAAGATGTCAGCTCGGACGGTTCTGCCTTCTTCTTAAAAAAAGATGCCTGCTTTACCGGCGCTTCCTGGCGTTTCTCAATCTCACCAATGATGTGTTCCATATGAGTTTTGATCATCCATGCCAGTCCAAGCCGGTCTTCTCCTTCATAAAGCATTTTCATATGCCGCTCACAAAAGCCAACCCGATTACTTTCCATCCGCCTTTCTTCCACCATATAACCCGACATGGTAAAACGGAGTGCATCCTGTTCAATTGACCGGTACATAGAGCAGACCGGACATTCGCACTCTTCCTGAAATGCATCGTGTACCGGTATCGTATATAATTTTTCTTTCATAGCTATCGTTTTCCCTTTATTTATTTCTTCTCTGCTGACGTTTCTCTGTAATCATTTCTGTCAGACGGATTCCCGCTTCATAACTTCTTCGCAGAAATTCATCCTGGTTGTCATAGCCATTTAATTCCATCACAATTGGAAGGTCATATGAAGACGCTGCAAGCACTTCTGCTGTTTCCTCCCAGTCAACGGTTCCTTCTCCCGGAATCCAATGCAGATCACAGCTTCCCGCCATATCTTCATGATCCCTAAGATCAATTCGGGGACCTCCCAGATTATCATTCAAATGAACGCTGAAAATCCTGTCCTGATAGCGTCTTCCAAATTCTGCCTGCCGCTCGTTTAAAATGATATGAGTATGTCCCGTATCCCAGCAAATGCCAAGATAATCTTTGTCATACCGCTCAAATAACCTGTCAAACTCCTCATACTGCAGTTCTGCCGGCGCTTCCAGCATCGTTTCCAGACAGATTCGTATCCTCCGCTCTCTTGCATATGGTTCTAATTCATCCAAGGACTGAAACGCCTGCCGGTAAAATATTTCTTCACTTCCAGGTTCCTCCTGAAAAGTCATATAAGGGACATACATATGAAGTACAATTTCTGTCGCCCCAAGCACCTGCGCCAGATCCAGACGATTCTTAATCAGTTCTACGCCCGCTCTTCTGCTGTATTCATTGGCAGATGTAAAATCCTTTCGACTCTCTGTATCTTTACGAATCGCAGTGCGGATGCGGCTTCCCTTTGATGCATGAAGGGATTTTGCCTTCAGTGCGTATTCATCAAACCAACTCTTAATCAATTCCATCTCTGCACGGGAATAGTAATAATCGCCATCCCACTCATGACACCAGTGGACATGGGTAAATCCTACTTTTGCAATCTTCTCCAATGTCGTCTTCACATAACAAAGTCTTGTACCTTGTCCTCCAAAATCAG
>CAUCYJ010000211.1:0-4166 GCA_958446945.1 uncultured Lachnospiraceae bacterium
TTTTCGGTCTTACTTTTCCGTTTTCATAAGCAACAGATTTACAATGTCCAAATTCTACTTTATAATCCCAATCCTCAAATCCCAGAGGATTATATTCTCCTAAATCATCTCCTCTTTCCTTATGGTCCGCTAAATGCCATTTTCCCAGATATCCTGTATGATATCCTACTCTTGCAAACGCTTCCGCAAATCCATGAGCATCCCGTTTTACCGGAATTCCATTTCTGTATGCTCCGTTTTCATGAGGGTAATTTCCCGTAAAAAAACACCCCCTTGAGGGGGTGCAGACAGCACTTGGTGTATAAAAATTCTCTAACAGAACTCCATTTTCCGCAAGAAAATCAATATTCGGCGTCTGCACTTCCTTTCCTCCATAGCAGCTTAATACATCTCGTCTAAGCTGGTCCACATGTATAATCAATACATTTTCCATGAAATATCATCAACCTTTCACTGAACCAATCATAACACCTTTTACAAAATGTTTCTGAACAAAAGGATACAACACCAATACCGGTAAAGAAGATACAATAATTACACCATACTGAATTGTTCTTGCAATCTGTTTCATCAATTCCAGAGACTCCGGATCCACCGTAGCAGGATCCACAGACTGTCCTGTAATCAAAATATCTCTTAAAATCAACTGTAACGGATATAAATCACTGTCTGTTACATAAATCAATCCATTAAAGAAGGAGTTCCAGTGTCCTACTGCATAGTAAAGCACCATAATTGCAATAATGGATTTTGATAAAGGAATGACTATCTTCATAAAATACTGGAAAATACCGCAGCCGTCAATCTCTGCTGCTTCCTGAAGTTCGATTGGCATTGTATTCAGGAAATATGTTCTGCACAAAATCAAGTTGAATACAGAAAATGAACCTAAAATCATTAATACATAAGGAGTATTTACAAGTCCAAGACTTTTTACTACTAAATAAGTAGGAATTAAACCACCGGAAAAATATTTTGTTACAATTAACAGTTTCATAATAAGTCCGCGTCCCATCATATCTGTTCTGGACAACGCATATCCTGCCGGAATCGTAATAAATAATGCCAACATAGTTCCTACAACTGTATAACGAATGGTATTGTAATATCCTGACCAAATTCTAGGATCTCTAAAAATATACTTGAAGCCTTCAAAAGTTATTCCCTTGGGCAAAAGAAGAACTTCTCCTGTGGCAACTAAATTCGGATCACTAATTGATGCAATAATGACAAACCACAATGGGTATAAAATAATAACTGAAATCAGAATAACCGTAGCATAAACAATAAAAAGAAATACGATATCTGATTTACTCATTTTTTTTAACTTTTTCATTGCCTGCTCCTTCCTACCAAAGACTTACATCTGAAACACGTTTCGCAATTTTATTTACCACAACTAACAGCAACAGATTAATTACATTATTAAACAAACCAATAGCTGCTGAATAACTGAATTGTCCGTTTTGAATACCGATTTTATATACATAAGTTGAAATAATCTCTGAATATTCAAGGTTAATGCTGTTCTGTAATAAGAACGCTTTTTCAAATCCTAAGTCCATGATTTCTCCGGCTCTCATAATTAACATAATTACCATAGTCGGCATAATAGAAGGAATATCGATGTAAAGCAGTCTCTGGAAACGGCTGGCTCCGTCTACAGTAGCAGCTTCGTGAAGCTCTGGTCCAACAGAGGTCAATACAGAAATATACATAATTGATCCCCAACCAATACCCTGTAATACTCCGGACCATACATAAATGTGTCTGAAATTTTCCGGATTGGATAAAAATCCTACCGGATCAACACCGAAAATCATTAAAAGCTGGTTTACAACACCATCACTGGATAAGAAAATTAAAATCATACCACAATATACTACCATGGAGATAAAGTGTGGTGCATAAGTAATCATCTGCGCCGCTTTTTTCAAGCGTTTCTTAGTAATGTAATTTAAGAATAAGGCGAAAATAATCGGCATCGGGAAGCCTGCAATCAAAGAGTAAAAACTTAATGATAACGTATTCCACAACAAATCTTTAAACTGAAAAGATTCAAAAAAAGTTTTAAAATGTTCTAATCCAACCCAAGCACTGCCCCAAATTCCATCTGTAGGACGATAATCTTTAAAGGCTAACTGTATGCCATACATTGGAACATAACTGAATAATATTACATAAATGACCATTGGAACGATAAACAAATAAAGCACCCATGTTCTTTTTAAGTGTCGAAGAAACTTTCCGTTTCTTTTTCCTTTTGTTGTATTTGACATATTTCCCTCCATAAATACAATCTGGTACAGCACTGCACTCACACAAGCACTGTACCAGACTGTACTTCTTTGCTATTTATCTGTTTCTAAAGAATCAACAAATTCTTGACAAAGTTTTGTATATTCTTCAACTTTAAGGGATTTCAACGTTTTCTGATGTTCTTCCCATTTTCCTTCATCAATACCATTGATAACTGAATCTGCAATGAATTTCTTCAGATAGTTATCAATATCAGCTAATAAAATTGTTCTTCTTTCTGAATTTTCCAGATCAGATGTTCCGGAAGGAAGTTCCATAACTCCATACTGCATCTGCTCATTTACAGCATCTAATTTATAGTCTGGTGGACAATTTTCATCATTTACTACTTTCTGTGCATATTCGTATTTCCAAAGAGAAGGTGTATCACCTGAGAAACTTTCTGCGTTTCTATATTCTGCTTTAGACTGATATCCACCGTTTTCTTTTAAGATTGTCTCATCCATTGTAATAAACTGTGGAATTTGTTCTCCGTCCTGTTCCAAAATTCTCCATGCTACATCTTCTTCTCCACGTCCCCACTCAAGCGCTAATTCCAGACTCGAATTAATATAATCATACCAGCGAACTAAAGCTTCTGGATTTTTACAGTTTTTACTGATTACAAAACCGCCTGTTTTTGTTACATTGTTTATACCAACCATCTGTGTGCCGTCTTGTCCTTTTAATACAGGAACTGCACGATAATCTGCTTCGTTAACAACACCCGCTTCATTTGCACGATATCCTGCAACAACACCTAAATTATCGCCTGAGGCACCTCTTGACGCATACTGGTCTCCACTCAGTGTAAAAGCTTCTTTATCAATTAAACCTTCTTTATATAATCCGTTCATCCATGTCAACGCATCATAATATCCCTGCTCTGCTGCACTAAAAGTAACTTTTCCGTCTCTTGTAAATACGTGAGTAGCTGTTTCTAACACACCAAAAGGTCCAAAAAGGTTTTCGATTGTTCCGCCCCAGCCCCATGCATCCCGAAATGTAAACGGAATTTCATCTGCTTTTCCATTTCCATTTGGATCTTTGTCACGAAATGCAATCAATACTTCTTTAAACTCATCAACAGTTGTCGGCATCTGTAAGCCTAAATTATCAAGCCATTTCTGGTTAATCCAAAGCTGAGAGTCAATAATATTATGGATTGCTTCATCACCTGTTGGTAATGTATGAATTTTTCCATCCGGTGAATATAAACCTGTTGGATAATCATCTCTTGTTTCAAAGAATGCTGTTGTGTTTGGCGCATATTCTTTTAACATATCGTCCAATTCTGCTAACTGCTCATAATTTTTAGCCATATCTACAGCACCGATAATCGCATCTGGTAAACTGTCTGTATTGAACATAATGTTGATTTTTTCTTTCCAACCGGAAGCTGGAATTTCTACCCACTCAATATGAACATTTGTAGCTTCTTCAGCAGCCTTTACACATTCCTTTTCTGCCGCTGATTTTAATGTACTTTTCTGTGGCACTGCAATCGTGAATGTTTCCTTCTCCTTTAAAATCGGCAGTCCCTCTTTATTTAAATTATCGGATACCTCTTTCTTTTCGTCCTTGGAGTCTTCTTTCTTATCTCCACTAGCACCACCACAACCAGTCAATAACATAGTACCCACTAAAGTCATACTAACAATACGAGCCCACTTACTTCTCATTTTAATCCTCCTTAGCTTTAACATATTGCTTCTTCTCTTTTTCATCATTTATGCCGGCCAGCATTTTCTTGATGTCTATATTGTAAATAAAAGACTTGTATCTGTATATCTCATATTCTTGAATACTATATCATTTTCTTGTATATTTTAGCTTTTTCCCCCTTTTTATATCGTTTTTTTGCATTT
>CAUCYJ010000212.1:0-4165 GCA_958446945.1 uncultured Lachnospiraceae bacterium
TAAACAAAATGCAAAAAGAAAGTGTTGCTAAAAAAGAACACACCATATTAATCAATAACGCAAACATCTTACATTACTCCTATCAGATAATTATAACAAGTCCATGCGAATCCTACTCCGATTGCAATATAAGCAAAAACGAAAATTGCATCTGTAATCCGAACTGTTCCTGAAATAAAATCACTGTCTGCAATATCTCTGATTGCATTTGTAAATGCCACTCCCGGCACAAGAGGCATCACCGAACCAATGATCAATTTATCCGGACGCAGCACCGGAAAAATCCAGGATGCTCCAATAGCCAAAAATGTAATGATGACCCCTCCAATAATATTAGTAACAATCTTTGAAAGTCCTCGCCTTCCGGCACATACAATCCATATATAAAGAAGAAGTCCTGTAAAAAATGCTCCGACACCTTCCATCGCAGTTGCTCCAAACATATATCCAAGACAACCACTCGCCATACCAGCTGCAAGCACCTGTGCAAGTCCGCTATTCGGCTTAATCTTCTCTATCTCTTTTAACTTTTCAAAAGCTTCATCAATGGTGTACAGCCCTGCCTCAATCTGTCTGGAAAGATCATTGATCTCTGCCACAATTTCTAAATGCGCTCCTGACATCGGGACGTTTTTTACCTTCGCAAACAATTCTCTCTTTTCACCTTCCAGCGAAACAATGATCGCATTGCTTACTGTAAATGTATCTACATTATCATATCCATAATATTTGCAGATTCTATGCATCGTTTCTTCTACACGAAAAATCTCCGCACCACTCCTAAGAAGAATCCGCCCTGCCTCAAGAGCAAGTTTCAACACCTGATAGATTTCTTCATCCTTATCATCTACTTCTCTAATGATCTTCTCTTCCCCCACAGTATTTCTCCTTAGTTCTCATTTCTGTTTCTTTGATTTTTATTTCCAAACCAACTGCCCGGAAGCGACAATACACAGACAATTCCAAGCACGATCCCAAAAGCATCCTGAAGTGCAGACAACCCATATGATGCAGCTGCGATCATATCTCCCACCACAAGATTATATGCTGTATGATAAACTCTCGCTCCCGGCACAATCGGGAAAATGCCTGCAATCAAAAAGACTGTGATCGGACATTTCAATCTTGTTGCCATGATTCTGGAACTCAACATAATCATAACAGTTCCAATAAAGCAGCATACAGCCGAAGACAGATGCGGCTGCGCAAGATAATATCCCATCCATCCAAGCATTCCTGCAAGTCCACATCCAAAATAATAGCGGCGCTGTACATTAAATAATGTCGAAAACATCATCGTTCCAAAAAAAGAGCAAAACATCTGTAACATTACTTCTATCATGACAGAACACCTCCAAATAAACTTGCATAAGTCGATAAAACAATTCCTACCCCAATGGCAATATAGACAAACACAAGAATCGCATCCAGCATTCTGACAATTCCGGAAATAAAATCACTGTCAGCAAGATCCCGAATTGCATTTACAAATGCAACTCCGGGAATCAGAGGGAAAATAGAACCGCTGATAATTAGGCTTAATCGCATTCCCTCTTGTACGATACAATCAGTATACAAAATTCCAAGTAAAGTTATCAACCCTCCACCAAGAATATTTATCAATATTTTAGAAAGATGAAAACGTTTCATAACTAGCAACGCCGCAAATACCGCTGCCCCACTTATCATTGTCATCATGCATTCCCAAAATGTTGCACCAAGCAGATAAATAAAACAAGCACTTCCAAGACCTGATCCTATGATCTGTATAATATAATTAGTTGCAGGCATATTTTTTATTTGCTGGAGCCGTTCTTTTGCTTCTGGTATATCCACATTCCCTGTTGCAATATCTCTGGACAATTTATTTACTTCCGTAATAATTCCAAGATGAATTCCTGACATCGGAATCGCCCTTACTCTGGCAAACACCTCATGCTCATTATTACTTGCAGTTATAAAAATACCGTTACTCAGTACAAATGCATCTATAGTCTCCTCCACTCTCGAAATCTCTGCTCCATGTTTCAGCAATATCTCTCCAGCTTCAAGCGCCAGTTCCAGAACCTGATGCATTTCTTCTTTTTTTTCCTGTTCCATTACTTCAAGATCACTCATACTTATCTCCCTGTTACACGCTTCTCACCCTGTTTTACATAACGCAATGAATTCTGTTTCCACCCATCACGAACAAACAGTTTAAAAAAACTCTCTGTCAAAAATACTGCAAGTGCAATCACACCTGCAATCTGCAGCGTTTCTGTTAAATAATACTCAGTCATTGCCGCATTCCCGGAAATAATACTGTAAACAACACGATACATTCCTGCTCCTGGTACTGTCGGCAAAATTCCGCCAAGTAAAAAAATAATGACTGGCGTTTTATACTTTCTTGCAAGTATGTGTGATACAATCCCCGCCAGAATTGCTGACACGAATGCTGCCATCGTCTCTCCTAACATCCATTTAATCCCGAGCAGATATACAAATCCTGACAATGCGCCAACTGTTCCAGCTAAAAGTACATACTTGCGTGGAGTATCTAATAGCACGGCAAAACCTACGATTGCAATAAATGTTCCTAATACTTCTATCAACATGGCTTCTTCCTCCTTTACAACAAATAACTCGAAAATGCCATCGCTGCTCCAACACCAATCGCAATCGCTGCCGCTTTTAAAAATGCTTCCAGAATTCTTGCACATCCGGAAACATAATCTCCCTGCAAGGTATCACGCACTGCATTTGTAATCGCTACTCCAGGAACAAGAGGCATGATTGCTCCTATAATTACAGCTTCTAAATTCATTGTCAAAAACACTGTATGTTTCAGCAGAAGAGCTGCTGCTCCTAATGCCAGGGCAGAAATAATATCCTGTATAATCACATTTGTATGAAGGTAATCACAAATCTGTATCATTCCTGCCAAAACTCCTCCAACACAAATTGATGCTAATACTTCCATCCACCCTCCGCCAAACATGAGGGTGAATCCAGTAACAATCATCATGGTCGAAATACTCTTTGTTCCCTGTTGATATAGATTCTCTCCAATTTTCTGTAATGCATCATAGGCTTCTTGCAGAGTTACCTCTCCTCCGCAGTATCTTCTGGAAATATCATTGACTCTCACAATTTTATAAAGATGCATCCCTCTTTTTTTTACTCGAGAGATCATTGTTACCGGCTGATTCATTGTATTATCATAAAGTGTTGCCATAATACCTGTAATCGTTGCATGCACTTCAATGTATTCACATCCGGAGGTTTTAAGAATATGGTTCATCGTGTCTTCAGCACGATATGTCTCTGCGCCGCTTTTTAGTAACAGTTCTCCTGCACAGATTGCTGTACGCATTAATAACTGATATTCCATTTCCTTTCTGCCTCCTTTTTTTGCTTATTCTACATTTATGCATAATAGCATTAAAAATTACAAAATTCAAGAGGCGAACTTTCTTGCATTTGAAAAAGAACCTAAAAAGGGACAGAACCTAAGTCCTGTCCCATAAGCACTGTATGAAATTAACCGATATATCCGGCTTTCTTTAATTCCTCTTCTGCTTTTTCAAGGTTTGCATCAGATACACGAATGATCGGTCCTGTACATCCCATACCACTTTCAGCGTAAATCTTCTGTTTCCAGAGTACTTTTACAGCATCCTCAAGATCCATAACTTCGATACCAGCAATTGCTGCTGTTACGATCTCTGCTGGCGGAGCTGTTACTTCTTCTTCAGCTGCTGCAGGTTTTGCTGCTGCTTTACGAGCTTCTAAGATATCTTTTAAGCCCGCTTTCTTAGCTGCTGCAAATTCTTTTGCAGATACTTCGAATACTTTTCCTCTTACAAGCTGTGCTGCATAACGGATTGCATTCGCAATAACCGGTGCACCAGAAGCACGGGAAACGATCATAACTAACTGTTCATATCCTTCTCCGATTCCAGGACCGTAACCGTATCCTGTTGCTTCGAAGCTTCCACCTGTGTTGAAAGAAGAAAGCATTTTTACTAAGATATTACCTGTTAAAGAGTCTGTTACAAGAACATCCGGAGATGCCTGAAGTACGTCGTTACCTCTCATAACACATCCACCATCAGCACGTCCTGATTCAGCAAATGCGATGTCATATCCTTTTTCCTGTAATTCTTTTAATGCTTTTTCT
>CAUCYJ010000213.1:0-4147 GCA_958446945.1 uncultured Lachnospiraceae bacterium
AATTAGAAGAAGCCGATGAACTGTGTCATGGTAATTGGATAGAAATCCAGCATCTGTGATAGATGTGAAATGAAAGTTGTTTAGATAAAATTTTGGGAAACATAAATACTTAATCAATTATAATATCTTTACAATGCTTTAGAAGAATTATTTATATAGGGGATAAGATTTATGAAACTACTTAAGTTGGTTATTGTTGATGACGAACCCATTTTATTAGAAGGATTACTGAAAACCTATGACTGGGTAGGAATGGGGTTTGAAGTTGTAGGTAGCGCCAAAGATGGAAATCAGGCTATTCAGGTAATAAAAGATAAAAAACCTAATGTGGTTTTGACCGATATTAGAATGAAAAAAGTTTCTGGACTTCAGGTCATGGAAGAAATTGAAAAGGAAAAAATAAATTGTCTTTTTGTTGTGCTCAGTGCATACCGAGATTTTGAATATGCAAAACAAGCCTGTGATCTTGGGGCATTTGCCTATTTACTGAAACCTATTAATGATGACGAATTAAGACAAACTATGTGCGAAGCATATGAATTTTGTATGGGACGGATCCAGAATGAAGAAAAGATTGAAAGATGGGAAGATTTGATCGTTAAGGACAAAGATACATTTCTAAAGGTGATACTTCAAAAATATGTAAAAAACAAACTTTCGATTGAAAAAGTGGAAAAAGTATTTCAAACGTTAGATACAACTTTAGAGAGGAATGATAAGTTCATTACAGCTTATATTGATGTTGACTTTTCATATAAGATCACAAATTCACTTGATTATGAGGCGACAAAATTTGCAATGATCCAACTATTGGAAAAATATATCGGAGAATCTTTTTTTTACTGGGTATTTGAAAGTGAAGAGGATGCCAGTGTATTTATTATAAAGGCGGTAAATGGCGAATCTGTCATCACGCTAAAACAGCTATTTGAAATGGTAAAAGAAAAAGATTATCCGGTCGTTGCGGCAATATCGAAACCATATAAGGGAATAGAAGGCATTAAAAAAAGTTACAATGAAGCGGCAAAATTATTTGAGCTGGCATGTATGTCGGGAGCTAGTGCATTTACAATGCCGGAAGAGTTGGCGGAAGACGTTGAAAAAGCACACTCTGAGGATTGTGAAACCATGATTCTTAATGCAATCAGAAGAAATGATGTTAAGGAATTGAAAGAAGGATTTATTCATTTAATTTATGGCCTTCCGGAAGAGGAAGAGCGACAGATATACGATATACACAGGATTATGCTGAAAACAGAGTCGATGTTAAGGAATTCGTACGGGATCACGAAAGAACTACTGAATCAGTATCAAAAATATTATTCAAATATTCAAAAACTGACAGCCAGTAAATCGATTGATGTATGCTACAAAATTTTGTGCAATGTGATCGAGAAGAGGAAGGAAAAAGGATGTGGTAATGAAACAAAGTTTTTCAAAGAATATATGTCAGAAGCTGTTGCATATATAGAGGAGCATTTGAATGAAGAAGACCTGTCAATCGTGTCAGTAGCTAATCATGTATATTTAAATTCTGTATATTTTGGGCGTATATTTAAAAACACATTTCATCTGACATTTAAGAAGTATTTGATGGAACGAAGAATGGAGAGGGCAAAAAGACTACTGGAAGAAGGGAAAGTTAGCATAGGGGCTATATGTGAACAAGTTGGTATTGGAAATTCCTCGTATTTTTCTCATTTGTTTAAAGATTATACCGGAAAACTTCCCAGCGAATATAAAAAGGAACATGACCTATGAAAATACAGAGGATATCAGGCATACAGAAGAAATATTTGCTTAATACAGTGCTGCTGCTTGCGTTAGCATTGTTATTATCCAGTGTGGGCGTGTGGCTTTATGTGCGAAAAAACATGTCAAATGTGGTTCTGGATAAATATGAGTTCATGACAGAAAAAATGGGTATTTCCCTTGATAGATTATATGAGAAAAGTGAAGAGGTTACTGCAGAGTGCATTACTGACAAAAATGTTCAGAAAAGCCTGCAGACGGAAGAACTGGAGATTGGCGAACAAAATGCCTTGAGCAAGTATTTTGCTTATATAGATTTAGATTATGTGACAGAGTACTGTTATGTCGATAATAAAGAAAATGTTTATACAAAATCATATTCAGCAATTTCATATAAAGACTTTAAAAAGAGTGGAATAGAGAAAAAGCTTTCATCAAATTACGCCAAGACCCGATGGTTCTTTCAGGAAGACACATTGTTCCATACGGGCAAGGAGGAACTGTTTATTGGGCGTAATGTACGCAGCATGGAGTATGTACATGATCCGGGGATGCTGTTTTTTAAAATGGATGAGAAGTATCTGGAAAGTATCGTGGAAGAACAGAAAGAAATAGAAGATATAGTCGTTGGAGTTGTTGATGACAAAGGCAGCCTTTGTATGCAATACGCGCCAGAGTCATTTGTGCTGAATGAGAAGGATAAAGAAAAAATAACCGGATTGTTTAAACATAAAGGGGAGGGAATGATTTTAGAAAGAGAGCGGCTGCATAGCGGAATGCTGCAAGCATATCGCCAGCAGGAAAGCGGTTTTACCATATTTACATTGGTGCCTAATGCCGTGTTAAACCAGGGTACAACAGAAATTATTCTGGTATTATTGACGATTTACCTGGTTGTGATCCTAATTGCAATGGAAATAAGTTTTTATATTTCAAAAGTATTTACAAAACCGATTTTAATGCTCAGTAAAGAAATGGAACAGTTTGAAGGAAACGATTTTTCTCATACAGTAAAAATACAGACAAATACAGAATTGGATAAAATAGGAAATTCTTACAATGAGATGCTTCACAACATAGAAAATCTTCTGAGCGAAATTAAGAAACAGGAGAAGGAGCTTCGGACGAGTGAATTGAATATGCTCATCAATCAGATTAAGCCACATTTTTTATATAATACATTAGACACTATTTATATGCTGGCAAGGATCAATGGAGAAAAAACAACTATGAAGATGATCCAGTCATTGTCAACATATTTGCGGCTGTCGTTAAGTAAAGGTAAAGATATTGTGACAGTAGGCGATGAGTTGGAAAATGTGCAAAGCTATATGGAGATTCTACAGATTCGCAATAGTGGTTTATTTATTTACGAAATAGATTGTCTGGTGAAGAAAAACGAAAGATGGATCCTAAAACTCATTTTACAGCCATTAGTAGAGAACGCGATAAAATATGGTTTTGCTGATATGGAGGAAGGTGGCATCATTCGGATAGAGGTAAAGGAAATATCGGGAAGATTGACTTTTACGGTCTACAATAATGGAACTCCCATGGATTCGGCAATGGTTGATAGAATTAATTCTTTGTCAGACTTGCCCATAGTCGAATTGAAAAAAGTATTTCCTGATAAGAAGCATGGATATGGAGTAGTGAATATTATTACAAGGCTTCGTTTAAAATATGGTGATGAAGTTAGATTTTACTATGAAATTGGACTGTGTGGAACAAAGTGTATTATACAGTTGCCAGAAAGTGGGAAAGAGAATGATGAAATATAAAAAAGTCTTTGCAATATTTATTAGTATAATCATTTCTTTGGGCTTGTCGGGATGTTCCCGTCAAAAGGATGCAGATAGTACGGAGTATACCGAAGAAATAAAGATTCCGATGCTTCTGACAGTTGACCCAAGTACGGGAAATAAAAATGAAGAGGACGTGATCACTGCATTCAATGAAGAATATAAAGGTAGATATCAAATAGATGTGGAGTGGATGCTTCAGACAGAAGAAGAATATCGTACCAATCTGAAAAGATTGAATGTAACGGATGGACTTCCGGCGATCATTACAGATCTTCGTCTGCTTCCATCTTTTTATCAGCTCATGTTAAAAGATGAGCGGATTGAAGATCTGTCACCATTGATCAATAAAGATAAGGAATGGAAAAACATGATCGAGCCTGCGGTGCTTGAGGCATGTACAGAGTCTGATGGGAGCATATATCTTGCTCCGCTTAGCACTGCTTTCTATTCCTGCTCCGGTGTATTTTGGAATGAGCAGCTTTTCCACCAGGCAGGCATAGAAACATTCCCAAAAACATGGAAGGAGTTCTGGGATTGTTGTGAAAAATTGCAGAATAGTGGGATTACACCGCTTGCTTTGCATACAGAAG
>CAUCYJ010000214.1:0-4104 GCA_958446945.1 uncultured Lachnospiraceae bacterium
TATGACTTCAATTTTTTCCCCGCTCACATGATAATCTATAATCGGATATTCTTTTCCTGTCTGCGGATTGATTCCAACTTTTCTAAATTGAATCAAACCTTTTCCGCTGACAACAACAAATTTTTCATTTTTGGTGTGATGCCAGTGGTTTCCTTTTGTAATTCCCGGTTTACTAATATTTACAGAAAATTGTCCCCGATCTTTTGTTCTCAGTATTTCTGTAAAACTTCCTCTGTCATCAATATTCATCTTTAAAGGATATGCAAATGCATCTTCCGGAAGATAACTTAGATAAGTAGAATACAATTTCTTTGAAAAACTATTTTCTGTCATATCCGGTACTTCTTTCGTTTCCCTGCTTTCTTTAAAAGAATACAATAATTCTACAATCTCTCCCAGCGTGACTTCATGCACGGTAGGCACATAGCAATAACCATCTGCTTTGATGTTTGCCTGTCCATTTAAAGCCGCAATCAACTCAGCTACTACATCATCAATATAAACCAGACTCATTTCCACCTTTGGATCATTCACTTGAATCGGAAGATTGTTTGCTATGTTGTAGCAGAACGTAGCAACTGCACTGTTATAGTTTGGCCTGCACCATTTGCCAAACACATTTGGATAACGATAAATATATACAGAAGCTCTTGTTTCTTTTGCATATTTAAAAAACAAATCTTCTCCTGCTTTTTTACTTTTTCCATACTCACTTCCCGCAAATCTTCCTTCTAAACTTGCCTGAATAGACGAGGAAAGCATAATCGGACAATTATTTTTATATGTTCGAAGAAGTTCCAGCAATTCTGATGAAAACCCAAAATTTCCTTCCATGAATTCTTTCTCATCTTTAGGGCGATTCACTCCCGCTAAATGAAATACAAAATCAGCCTCTTGACAAAACGCTTCCAACTCTTCTCTTGTATTTCCCAAGTCATATTCTAAAATCTCAATTTCTGATGGATCCTTACAATTCTTTATAGAAAAAGAACGATCCTTTCCATCCCGAATATTTTTCAAAGTAGCTACTAAGTTTTGTCCTACAAAGCCTTTTGCTCCGGTAATCAAAATTTTCATTTTCTTCCTACTTTCTCAGTTCTTCCCACTGCTTTAATTCTTCTTGAACATATGGAAGCTTTAATAATTTCTCTTTTACTTCTTCTACGCCAAGCAGTTCTGTATTATTCGAATTAAATTCTGTTAAAGTATTTCTCTTGACATCTCCATCTTTAAAATATTTGTCATAATTTAAGTCTCGCTTATCACATGGTACTCGATAGAACTGTCCCATATCGATGGCATTTGCACATTCCTCATTTGTCAACAGCGTTTCATACATTTTCTCACCATGACGAATTCCGATAATTTTTATTTCGTTCTCAGCATGAAAAACTTCTTTTACCGCCTGTGCTAAAACTTCAATTGTACACGCCGGAGCTTTCTGAACAAGAATGTCTCCACTGTTTCCATTTTCAAACGCAAATACAACTAACTCAACGGCTTCTCCCAGACTCATAATAAATCTTGTCATCGTCGGTTCTGTAACGGTAAGATCCTTCCCTTCCTTAATCTGATTGATAAATAATGGAATTACAGAACCTCTTGAACACATAACATTTCCATATCTTGTACAGCAGATCTCCGTCTTTTCCGGAGCAACCGTCCGTGATTTTGCAACAATCACTTTTTCCATCATTGCCTTGCTTGTTCCCATAGCATTTACTGGGTAAGCTGCTTTATCTGTTGAAAGGCAGATAACTTTTTTTACCCCTGCCTCAATTGCTGCTGTCAATACATTTTCTGTTCCCAGTACGTTTGTTTTCACTGCCTCAACCGGGAAAAATTCACAAGACGGAACTTGTTTCAGCGCTGCAGCATGGAAAATATAATCAACCCCATGCATAGCATTCTTTACACTCTGCAGATCTCTTACATCTCCAATATAGAATTTAATCTTATCGCTCACTTCCGGAAAATTTCTCTGATAATAGTGTCTCATATCATCCTGCTTTAACTCATCTCTGGAAAATATCCGAATTTCCTTAATATCTGTCTCTAAAAATCTGTCTAAAACCGCATTTCCAAATGATCCTGTTCCACCAGTAATTAATAATGTTGCTCCTTCAAACATATTTTTCACTCTCCTTTTTCATATATATCCAGTATTTTTCTTATCTGCTCTTCTTTATTATATCTCAATACTGTTTTTCTAATATTTTCGCTTTCTCTGTTAATTCTTTTTATACCATCAATAGCATCTTTAAACTCGACTGCTGTACTTTCATGCAATACTATTCCATTTTTTTCATTAACCATTTCATGAACAGCACTACTGTCCAATACTATTACAGGTACATTACAAGCCAAAGCTTCTAATGTAACTAGCGAAAATGTCTCTTCTACAGATGGATTCAAAAAAACATATGCCTCCGAATAAATCGCTGCCAGTTCATCCTGATTTTCTGTTCTTAAAATGCCAATAATATTTGACGGAAGATTTTTTTTCTGACGTTTATTTACTCCTACTAATACTATAATATATTCTTCCGAAATACTTCTGGAAAGTTCAAGAAACATATCCCATCCTTTCCTTTTTTCCCAAATACTGGAAACCCCCAATAAAATCTTTTTATTCTCAGCAATTCCGTATTTTTTTCGTATTCCTGTATTCTCTTTGTTTCTAAACACCTCAAAATCTACCCAGTTATTAATAACATATCGCGGATATTTTTTCAAAAATGATTTCTCCACTAAATTTCCAAGCCAATCCGAAGGAACTAAAATAGTCAAGTCTAAATTTCCTTCTGAAAAACACTGTTTTTTTGAATCAAATTCTGATTTTGATGTATCAAAAAACCAACTGAAAGGATATCCATGGTATTGAGGACATTTTCTACATTGTGTTTTCCACTTTTCGCATGCTGCATATGTAAAGTGTGGACAGTGACCAGTAAATGCCCAACAGTCATGCAGTGTCCAAATAATTTTACCGTGATATTCTTTTTTTAGCCATTCAAAAAGCATTGGATAATTTAAGTAATAGCCGTGTATATTGTGCAAATGTATAATATCTGGTTTTTCTTTTTCTAACTCTTCTAACAATTTTTTTGTTTGAAAGCATGCTACTGCACCTTGCTTCCCGAACAAAAATGTAAATAATACATCTGCCACAAAAGAACTTTCTGTTCCAAACTTATAAGTTTTTACATCATTTGCACATGTTCCCCGACCATAATATGAGATTGTTTCATACCCTTCTGTATCAGCCATCTGTTGTATTGCAAGCATAATTTTTCCTGTGCTGCCTCGACATACACTATTTATTTGTACTAGTTTTTTCATATATCTCTCCCTTGAAAATTCTTGCCGACACAATTACATATAATGCTAAATAACTGATAAACTGAAGAATGAGTATTGTCATATAACTCAATATACTTCCAGTTAATCCCATGCTGCCAATAAATAAAATTGATACGCCGATACTAAGTGCAAGCATACCCACTTGTAAAATTAACTGAACTTTCGTACACCTTAGTGTAATAAGTGCATTTAATAACACATTGGAAGATGCATAGAACGCTGCACCTATAATTACCCCCAGAAGTAACCAGCGGTATGCTGATAATTCTATATTATAGATGATTCCCAAGATAGGTACTCCAAGTAAATATGCAACCGGAAGAATCACAATTAAAGAAGCAAAAATCGTCATCATAAGCAGCGCAACTATTTTATGGAACTCTTTTTTTTCTTTTAATCCATAACATTCTGCCAATTTTGTCAAAGAAGGCTGAAGAATAAATTGTCCAAACAACATAATAAATGTTGCCGGCATACTTAATATTCCATAAATAGCCTGAGACTCACTATCCAACTTCCAATCTATAATATAGCGTGGAATATTGATAATAATCATAATAATTAGCGTAAACAAAAAAGTATAACAAGATTTTTTTATAAGTAAAAAACATTCTTCTATCTTAATTCGATACTTAATTTTTGTACATTTTCCTGCCAAATCTCCTTCATAAAAGAAGAGAAATGCAATATTTAAAACCAGTAAATATATACAACTTAATATAAGATTATGACTAATCAAGT
>CAUCYJ010000215.1:0-4100 GCA_958446945.1 uncultured Lachnospiraceae bacterium
TCTGTCTGATACCTTTTTTGTCTCCTCTGATATTGGAACAAATGGTCTTACAGCTCTGAATCTTGCTTTTCCTGTGTTTTGTATTATAAGCGGAACAGGACTTATGATTGGAGTTGGTGGAAGTACACGTTTTTCTATTCTTAAAAGTCGTAATAAAACAAAGGACGCTGATCAAGTATTTATCAACGCACTTTTGCTTGTTTTAGTGTTTTCTTCCATTTTCTTTTTTGCAGGAGTATTCGCCTCCCAATATCTTACTAAAATATTAGGCGCTGACAAAGAAGTATTCACCATAACAAATATTTACCTGAAAGTACTCATGCTCTTCGCTCCTGCCTTTATGCTAAATCATTTATTGCAATGTTTTATCCGAAATGATGGAAACCCATCACTTTCAATGGCAGCTATGATAACGGGCAGCTTTTCAAATATTATTTTAGACTACATTTTTATTTTTCCGCTACATATGGGGATTTTCGGAGCCGCATTTGCAACCGGTCTCTCTCCTGTGATAAGTATGTTTGTACTGCTGCCGTATTTTATCAGAAGAAAAAATTCTTTTCATTTAACAATTCCTAATCTTGTAGAAATGAAAAGAACTATTTGCAAAATCCTTGCAAACGGTATTCCACCTTTTCTAACAGAAGCAGCGTCCGGAATTGTTATGTTTTTATTTAATTTTATCCTTCTGAAAATTTCAGGAAATATAGGGGTAGCCGCCTTTGGTGTAATTAGTGTAATTGCTCTTGTTGTAATCTCACTATATACTGGTTTATCACAAGGAATGCAACCTTTGATCAGTCAAAATCACGGAAAAGGAGCAAAAGAAAACATTCGCACTCTTTTTAAATATTCCGTCATTACTTCCATCCTTTTATCTGGTGTAATATACGGAATCATTTTCTGCAATGCTCCCCATTTAGTTTCTTTTTTTAACAATGAACAAGACTTGCTTTTAGCTAAATATGCTATTCCAGGTTTAAAGCTTTATTTTACTGCATGCCCGTTTATCGGATTGAATATTGTATTTTCTACATATTTTATATCTATAAACAACCCTGTTCCGGCACAGATAATTTCGATACTGCGAAGTTTTTTTATTCTGATACCTATGGCGTTTATCCTCTCTCATTTTTGGGGAATGATTGGTGTTTGGCTGGCATATCCTGCAACCGAACTACTTGTATTTATTTTTGCATTGACAAAAAGACCGTGATATTGTGATATTCACGGCCTTTTTTGTATTCATCATTTTCTATATAATATTTCCATCAATCAGTACTTTTATAATTCTTGTTGTAGAAATTAATGGTGAACCATCTGCAATAACAATATCGGCATCTTTTCCTACTTCAAGAGATCCTACTCTGTCATTTACTCCGATATGTCTGGCTGGATTAATTGTAATTGCTTTCAATGCATCGAATTCATCCATTCCACTCTGTACCGCAAATCCTGCACAGAGTGCAAGATACTGTTGTGGAATTACCGGAGAATCCGTAATAATTGATACCTGACAGCCTGCTTTTGCAAGAATTCCAGGCGTTTCAAACGATTTATTAATCAATTCCAGTTTCGTTGCATGACCAAATGTAGGCCCAACTGCTACAGGATAGTTTTCTTCCGCAAGTTCTTCTGCAATAAGTGATCCGTCTGTCACATGTTCCAGTGTTAGACGTACATCGCATTCTTTCGCTACTCGAATTGCTGAAAAAATATCATCTGCCCGGTGTGCATGCGCCTTTAATGGAATTTCTTTTTTCAAAACTGGAATCAACGCTTCCAGTTTCGGATCATAAACCGGACATTTACTGATATCGTCTCCCGCCAATTCCTTTCTCTCCATATAGTCTCTTGCTCTTTTCAGTGTTTCACGAAGTTTGGAAGCTATATCCATACGGCAAGAACAGGATTTATCACGATAGCAACGTTTTGGGTTTTCTCCAAATGCACATTTCATGGCGATAGGATCTTTCACAATCATTTTATCTACACGTTGTCCAACCGTTTTTATCGCTACAAATGTGCCGCCTAATACATTTGCCGATCCTGGCCCTGTAGCAACACAAGTAACTCCACCTTCTGCTGCCATTTTTAATGTAGGATCTTGAGGATAAATGCCATCACAACCACGCAGTTGAGGACAGATAATATCTGTCATTTCATTATAGTCATCTCCTTCAAAGCCACAAGCATAGTTATCGAGTCCGAGATGACAGTGTGCCTCAACAAATCCCGGATATATCTGCAATCCCTCTGCGTCAATGATTTCTGTTCCTTCCGTTACAGAAATATCGCTCCCAATCGCACTGATTTTTCCGTTTTCTATAAGGATGTCTCCCTTATACGCTTCTCTGTTCACTGCATCATGAATTAAACCATTTTTAATACACAGCATATCCTTTCCCTCTCTTTTCATATTTTTTTACAAAAATACACCATATCCCTCAGCACTACCCCCGCCTCAACGATTGGATGATCATAGTGATCGGTAAAAAAATTCTTTACACGATGAGATTCCGCATATCCGCAGGATTTGTAAAACGGCACTGTCAGCGGACTGTCCCCCGTACCAACATACAGAACTTTGCAGCACTCTCGGTAACGATTCTCGATCTCTTCTAATATCTTTTTCCCATATCCGCGGCGCTGCAACTGCTCTTTGACTGCCAGATTTTTTATTTCATATGCCCCTGCACCGTACGTCTCTTTCTCCTCTGTCACAACACATACGCCTACGAGCAGATTCTCATCATATGCTGCAAAAAGCGTCCCCCGATCCAGATATTTCATAATCATATCTTCCTGCTCATCAGCCAGCAGAAGAAGTTCTATATAATCCTGCTTTGAATCTTCAATTTTTTTCAGTTCTAACGCCTGCTTAGTCATTTTCATTCATCCAATCACGCACAATCTGAATATATTTCTCCGTCTCTTCTACAAAACATGCATGTCTGCTATAACGGAACAGCTCCCATTTTGCATTCGGGATTCCGTCATACATTGTTTTCGCCACAACAGGAGTACAAAGATCATTAATTCCGCTGATCACAAGCGCTGGTTCCTTGATATCCCCAAGCTGATCGCGATATTCAAAATCCCGCAGATTGCCAAGTGGAGTAAATTCATTCGGTCCCCACGCCGTCACATAAGATTCTGATCCGGATTTTTTCTCTCTTGTCAAACATTCCGGTCCTTCCGGATCCGGCGTTCCCGCACAATGGCGCATCATAAATTCTTCATTCGCCTTCAAATATGCCTCATCATTGTAATTCCCAGTTTTTTCTGCATGGGCGATCGCCTCCTGCATTTCCTGCGGCATAAATCGGATCATGCGATGCTGCTCTTCTGCCCATAATTTTGATGAAGGTAATGTACTGGACAAAATCAGACTCTTTACTCCTTCCGGTTTCTTATCACATACATACGAAAGTGCCAGCATTCCACCCCATGACTGTCCAAGCAAATGTACTTCTTTTAACCCCAAATGTTCTCTGAGCGCGATCAGCTCTTCTGTCCATGTTTCCTGATTCCAAAGATCCGGGCGATTGTCTACATAGGAATTTCCGCAACCAAGTTGATCGTACATAATGAGTGCTCTTCCATCTTCTGCCAGTGAATCCAGTACTTCAAAATAATTATGTGTCGATCCCGGTCCTCCGTGCATCAGAATTAACGGCTTTTTCCCTTCTCTGCATTCTCCCACGATCCTGTAATATGTCTGATAACCTTTAAATGGCATATATCCTTCTGTAATCTTCAATTCTATTTCCTCCTTCAGCCGCAAAATCTATTCTTATTTTAACATAGGATTCTATACTTATGTACCTGTTTCTTTACATTTCTTTACATATTCATCCGCCACATTGTAATCTCACTCGGGAAGTGTTAAGATATTTTACAAGACTATATTAATGATAATAAAGGCGGCATTTACTATGAAACGAAAACAACTTATCACAATAGGTGTTGGTATCTTCCTTTTGATAATGATACCGGTATTAATCCATCTGTTTACTCCTTCTAAAGAATCAGATACTTCCAAGGGAGTTGCTTTACTAAAAGAAATGGAAACAAAGGATATCTCCGAAATCGAAAAG
>CAUCYJ010000216.1:0-4091 GCA_958446945.1 uncultured Lachnospiraceae bacterium
CGAAAATGTCGCTCTGAGCATTTTCTACTTTAGAAGAAATATCTGCAATCTGAGACTGAACCTGGATAAGCGCTTTCTTAGCCTCTTCTTCTAATATCTGTTTCTCGGAAAGTTCTCTCTTTAGTTTTTGCTTTTCTTCGACACACTCTTCTTTTTGCTTCTGTTTCTCCTTCATTTCACTTTGAATTGCCTGATACCTCTGATCATAGTGTTCATCACTCATACGCACACTATGAATCTGTTCTTTCAGAAGATTGATTTGTCCTTCCAGCTGCTGCTTCAAAAGTGTTGTCTCATTCAATTGTGTCTTGGATTTCTCAATCCTGACATCCACAGCATCTGTTTCTTCTTCCATAGCCTCATATGCTGTCTTTGTCTCCTCATAACTTCTATTTACCGCATCAAGCTCCTCTGAGGCAATCTGCAATTTCTTCTCCACCGCATCCAGCTGTTCTTTCAGCCGATCAGATTCCAGAAGAAATAGATTAATATCATATTTCTTCAGTTCTTCTTTCTTCTTCAAATAAGCCCTTGCCGTCTCCGACTGACGTTCCAACGGTTCAATCTGACGTTCTAATTCTGAGAGAATATCATTGACGCGAACAAGATTCTGTTTTTCATCTTCCAGCTTCTTGATCGACATATTCTTTCTTCGTTTAAATTTCACAATACCTGCTGCTTCATCGAAAAGCTCTCTGCGTTCTTCTGGTTTTCCACTAAGAATCTTATCAATCTGCCCCTGACCAATAATGGAATATCCTTCTTTTCCAATACCGGTATCATAAAACAGCTCATTCACATCTTTCAGACGGCATGTACTTCCATTAATTAGATACTCGCTCTCTCCCGAACGATACAGCTTACGAGTTACCGTCACTTCCTTGAAATCAATCGGCAGCTGTCCGTCAGCATTGTCAAGCGTAATCGCTACCATCGCGTAGCTTAACGGCTTACGGTTCTCCGTTCCGGAGAAAATGACATCCTGCATTGTTCCTCCACGCAGCTGTTTCACTCGCTGTTCTCCAAGTACCCAACGCACAGCATCCGCCACATTACTCTTACCACTTCCGTTTGGTCCGACAATTCCGGTAATTCCATTATGAAATTCAAATACAATCTTATTGGCAAAAGACTTAAAGCCCTGCACTTCGATACTTTTTAAATACATCCTGCACCTACTTCATCTCTCTCATCTTACGAATCGCACAGTACGCTGCGGACTGTTCCGATGCTTTTTTCGTTCTTCCAGTTCCCGATCCATAACAGAGGTCTCCAATGTAGACGGCTGTCTCGAACGTCTTATCGTGATCCGGTCCCTCTTCTTTGACAAGCACATAGGACAGAGCTTCCTCATGCTCGGCCTGTACCATCTCCTGTAGGATAGTCTTGCTATCATAAAAGAGAAGTTTATTTTCCAGATCACTCAACACAAATCTGTGAATAAACTCTTTTGCACTAGCAAAACCACCATCAAGATAAATTGCTCCGATCAACGCCTCAAGTGCATCCGATGTCACAGAATCTCTCCTGCGTCCTCCCGTTGCCTCTTCGCCTTTTCCAAGCAGCAGATAAGATCCAAGCTCAATTTCCCTTGCACAAAATGCAAGTGCTGGCTCACATACCATACTCGCTCTCGTTTTCGTCATCTCTCCCTCTGATTTCGTCTCATAGTTTAAAAAGAGATATTCACTGGAAATCAATTCCAATACTGCATCGCCCAAAAACTCCAGACGTTCATTGCATTGATATTTTTTTAAATGCTTCTCATTCGTATAAGAGCTGTGCATCATAGCATGTCTTAAAAGTTCAAAATCATGAAACTGATATCCGATGCGCTCTTCTAATTGTTTTAAATTACGACTCATAGTTTCCTTTCTTTAAAACGAAAAAGCCCATGTGGGCTTTTTCGCGAACATCATTTAATTTGTTGCGCTTTTAATTTTCTCAACGGCATCGCCAACTGTTACAATAGACTCTGCTTCTTCATTCTCGATCTCAATATCAAATTCTTCTTCAATTCCCATAATAATCTGGAAAATATCAAGTGAATCTGCTCCTAAGTCATCCACAAAAGCTGACTCCTCTGTAATCTCATTCTCATCCAGGTTTAATACATCTGCAATAATTGCTCTTACTTTTTCAAATTCCATAACAGGTCAATCCTTTCTCTTCTATTAATTTACTCTTCTGAATTTTCTGATATATTCTGCATACATTCCTGTATCTTTTCATTGATACGCTGTTCTTTGAATGTAACGCACTGAATAATAGAATTCGACACTTCCTTCGCTGTGGAACTGCCATGTGTTTTCACGACGAGACCATTCAGTCCCAAAAGCGGTGCACCGCCATATTCACTTGCATCAAATGACTTCAATGTCTTTTTCAGCGCCGGTTTCACTAATAATGCCCCAATCTTACTCCGAAGCGAAGTCATCATGCCATCTTTGATCTTCTTGATCAGTACTGCTCCCATACCCTCATAGAGTTTAAGGATCACATTGCCGACAAACGCCTCACAGACAATAACGTCTGCTGCACCGTGAGGAATCTCTCGGGCTTCAATACTTCCAATAAAATTGATATCCGGGCAGGCCTTCAGCATCGGAAATGTCTCTTTCACAAGGGCATTTCCCTTTTCCTCTTCTGCTCCGATATTGACAATTGCAACCCTAGGATTCTTAATTCCAACCACATGTTCCATATAAATAGAGCCCATTTTTGCAAATTGTACCAGATGGGAAGCTCTGGCATCTACATTTGCTCCGCAGTCAATAATAAGTGATACGCCATTCTTCGTCGGAATCAGCGGCGCCAACGGCGGGCGTTCCACTCCCTTCACTCTTCCTACAAGTACCTGACCGCCTACAAGGATAGCCCCTGAGCTTCCTGCCGAAACAAACGCGTCTGCTTCTTTCTTCTTGACCATCTGCATTCCGATTACAATAGAAGCTTTCTTCTTCTTCCGGATTGCCATTACCGGCGGCTCTGCCGTCTCAATCACTTCCGGAGCTTCTACAATCTCTATCTGATCCTTCGGATACGTATAGCCCGTAAGTTCCTTCTGGATTGCTTCTGTAATTCCAACCAGATAAACCTTAATGTCTTTTCTGCTTGTCACAGCAGTTACAGCTCCCTTTACAATCTCTGCCGGGGCATTATCTCCACCCATAGCATCCAGGGCAACTCTTGTAATTTCTGACATGTAAATTCCTCCCTGCTTCCTGTCACCCCAGAATTTCTGGTACTGACTAAAACTAATTCTACTAAACATTGCTATAAAAAGCAATATTTGTTGTAAGGTTTTTATGAAAATTTATCTCATTTCTATATTGACTATAGGGTTACCCTATTCTTTATAATATAATCGTACACAATAAGGAGGTAATTAATTTGAAACACAAACTAAGACAGATCCTTCGAAAACTTGCGGCCGGTTTATCCTGGCGCAAAGTATTTCCAATTATTCTTGGCGCTGCGATCTGCTCTTTCGGAATTTATAACATTCATCAACAGACAGGAATTACGGAAGGCGGCGTAATAGGAGGAATGCTTTTGGTTCACCACTGGCTTGGCGTTTCTCCTTCTATCATCACCCCGATACTGGATCTTTCCTGCTATCTTCTCGCCTACAAATATCTTGGCGGAAGATTCATCAAAATTTCGATCTTATCAACAGCAAGCGTTTCTCTGTTTTTCAGATTATGGGAAATGTTTCCTCCGGTACTTCCGGATTTATCTGATTATCCGCTTACAGCAGCGATTGCTGGAGGTCTCTTTGTCGGAATCGGTGTTGGTCTCATTGTACGTCAGGGAGGTTCCAGCGGCGGTGATGACGCCCTTGCTCTGACAATCTCCAAACTCAGCGGATGGCGGCTTTCAAGAGCCTACCTGTTTACCGATTTACTCGTACTTGCATTGTCGCTGTCCTACATTCCATTTCAGAGAATTGCTTTTTCTGTTGTTACCGTCACACTTTCTTCCTATCTAATTGACTGTATCCAAAACTGGCAGCCAAGGTCAATGAAAGAGCCGGAACCTATTTAATTTTCTCTTTTAAAAATATTTTCACAAAAGAATGCCTTTACACA
>CAUCYJ010000217.1:0-3983 GCA_958446945.1 uncultured Lachnospiraceae bacterium
GCTCTCTTCTCTGGCACAACCAATCTTACCATACGCCACATTCTGGGCAATCGTTCCGGGGAACAAAAACACATTCTGGGACACCAGACTGATATGTTTGCGCAGTGCATTCATATCCCATTCTCTAAAATCGTGCCCATAAATACGGTATTGCCCGGCCTGTGGATAATAAAAACCAAACAAAATCTTCATAACGGTAGACTTACCTCCACCAGAATTACCGATAAATGCCACATTGCTGCCCCTTTTTATGGTCAGGCTAATATCCTTCAAAATCTGCTTTTCTTCTGAATACCCAAAATTCACATGCTCAAGTTCCAGGACGATCTCACCTTCAGGCGCAAAAACGCCTTTTCCAGACACCTCCTCTTCCTGATCAAGAATCTCCTGTAATCTTTTTATCGAAATACTGTACTCTCGGATAGAAGCAATCTGACCCGGGATATTTCCCATAGGTTTTGAAATCTGATCCAGCAGCATTGCATAGGCTAAAATTGTGCCAACAGTCATCCTTCCATGACAGGCCTCATAAATGCAGAACAAATAACAGCAGAGTTTTGGTATCCATCGCACCAAATCCCCCACAACAAAATTCATTGCCAGCACCTTGGTTCGGCGTGACTCATTCCGCACAATCTCATCTGCTATATCAAAAATACGTTTCTTCTGGAGTTCATATAAATGAAAGGTCCTGCCCACTGAAATCCCCTGAATTACATCATAAGCAGAATTTTCCAATTCATCATACAACTGCCTGCGCACTACGGCTATTTTCCCAACCATTTTGGTCAGTTTCCCTGCACTCCAAAACAGCAACGGATAGCAGATCATTGTCACCAACAACAGACGTACACTTTGTAATCCTATGTAACTGCACACAGTTATTATAGTAATTATCGCTACGAAAAGCTCCGGGATGCCCTCCGCAAATAATGCCTCCGTCTGGTACATATCCGACAAAAGTTTATTCATTAAAGTTCCCGTTCCTTCTGTATCGAAATACGGAATCCGAATCTCTACCAGCTTACTCACCAACATATTGCGTATATCTGTTTGCATGCAGATACTAAAGGTATTCTTGGAATAACTCTTGCCAAAAGCTATTTCCCCTCCCAATAGCATGAGAATAATAAATGGAATCATAAACTCCAGCAAGGCAGCCTTTTCTCCGGCAAATAAACTGTCCGTAGCGTCAGCAATTTTACTACTTCCAATCACAATTATCCGAATCAATAGATAAGAAAAAATTATATATAAGAAACAAAGATACCAATATTTTCGAATGGGATCCAAAAGCTTCGGATTTTTAGTGGTCATAAAAGGCTTCATTCGTACTTCTCCTTTAACGTAAATTATGCTGGAAACACCATCTCTTCTTTTCTCCCAAATGGTACATCAGTTTTTTGAAGAAAACCTCTGTATATACAGATAGAATGCTTGATTTTTCAGTTTTTTTGATATATTTTAGAAATAAAGCTGTTATTCCATTAAATACGCATAAGGAGAATTACCGTGCCGGCACCAATCCATCCAGATTACAATTTCAAGGTAAATCATAAGAAACGTGACAACCATTACTCTATGAATACCGCTGCATCCTATGAAAATATGTACGGCATTGGTTATATGATTTCCGGGGACCGTATCATCATTACTCCTCAAAAAACGGTAACTGTACATCCCGGCACAATTCAGTTCATTCACAAAAATCTCATACATCGTACTACTTATATTTCTGAGGGAATCTATGAAAATATTGATATAAAATTTCGGGAATCCGTGGCAGAATATATCATTTCCGTAATCGGGCAGGAGCGTTTTAATATGCTTTATGACCAAATCAGCATTACTCTCACTCCACAGGCCATCGAACAAATCGATCAGCTCGTTAAACTTATAGAACATGAATGGAATAATTATGACAATTACTCCAATACCATTATTCAGGGACTTGTTATACAATTTTTCGTAACAGCATTACGCGGACAAACGTTTTCTTCCCAAAATGATGTCATTCTGAAAGAAACTCATTTTTCCTTAATAAATGCAATCCATTACGTTCAGTGCCACTATGTAGAGGATCCTTCCCTGAGAGAAACGGCAGAGGCAGTACACCTGTCTGATTCCTATCTTTCCAGACTGTTTACATCCCGTTTGGATACCACCTACTCCCGTTTCCTCACAGGGATAAAAATTTCTCATGCCATGGCATTACTTGTTAATACAAATCTGCCCATTATGGAGATTGCCGGTCAATGCGGTTATGACAACAGCAATTATTTTTCTGATTCATTTAAAAAAATTGTTGGTGTTTCTCCGTTAAAGTACAGAAAGCAGATAAATAAATAAAAGAACAGACTTTTTCTGTCTGCTCCTTTAACTAATTTCTTTGTGGGTATCAAGCCTTACTTAGAGGTTTTAATCAATCCGTTTACCTTTTCGTTACATACTTCTGAAATCTGCTCTTTGGTTTCTCTGGTATTGTATTATATGCTCTGAAATCTTTTTCTTGGGCATTGCTATTTTTCAAAGTAAACACAATATGCAAAATTATTTTATATTTTAAAATCCATTCAAACGTCCTCTCAGTTCTTCCTGAATTCCATATGCATCTAATTTTTTCTTTCCACCTTCTGTCTTTATATATACCTCTCCTTTGGACGTAGAAAATAAAATGTCATTTGTCCAACTTTTTACTACTACTTCTACAGCATACAACTCCTCAATAATCTTGCTCTCGTCAGCTATGTTTTGAAATATAACTTCAACACAATCTGAGCTTACATATGGTTTCATCTGTCCGACTCTTTCAGCTATCTTTCTACTTATAACATCCTGATCATCTTTAGATAATTTTACTCCCTTCACTATTCTTTTATCACTTATCCCCCACTTTATTGTTCCTATACCAACGACACGACTATTTAAAAAAGCATTAATGTATATCTCAGCAACATCAATTATAGCGTTTATTGGACTACTACCCTTTATTTCCTTATACTCTATATTTCTCTTTTCAGTTTCCTTCACTTCCTGATTTAACATATACTTTACAATTATTTTTCCTTCTTCGTTTTTTTCTTGCCCCCTCATTATTTGCTTCATATTATTTTTAAAAATTTTATTATAATCAAATTGAGGTCGAGTAGATATTATATCTTTGCAGGTTCTTATCAAGTATATTACATTTTCTTCTGTTTCTTCAGTTATAGTGGTAGTTAAAATAATTTGAACATCTTTTAATCTTTTCATAACTTCTATCAAATTATTTCTAATTTTTGAATCCACTTTAGCAAAAGGTGCATCTAATAATATAATACTATTTGAAGGAATAAGATATAGCAAATTTAAAATTTGTATAACGCTTTGTTGACCTTGAGACATATATACCCCTTCATATGCCAAAGAAAAATACCTTTCCATATCAACATTTTTTAATAATTTCATCGCATTCTTTATCATTTTAGTATTCAATTGACAATCATAATCCAGAAATTCTCCACTAAAAATAAACACCTTGTTTTCTTCCATTCTTGCAATTTTCTTTATATCTGCAAAAGATGATACAAAATATCCAGATTGTCCTTTTTTATATACCTTTTTTAAAACTAATTTTTCTTTGGAATCATGCAAATTCATACATATATATGCTTCTTGATTTTTATTCGTAAATTTGATTATTCCAGAATCGTGAAATAATGAATACAATAGTGCAAGTAAAGTTGTTTTCCCAACCCCATTCTCCCCTTGTATTATATTTATACTTTTATCAAATTTTAAAAATAAATTTTCCCATAATCCTAAATTCGAAATTTCTACTGTATCTATTATCATCTTACGTGTCCTTTACATAGTTTTTGGCTCTCATTTTATATATAATGGCAATAATAACTTTTGACACTCTTACTTTATTTCTCGAATATACATCATTATTAAATTCAACCCATTCCATACTGTTTCTCCTAATTATAAGCACTATACAA
>CAUCYJ010000218.1:0-3973 GCA_958446945.1 uncultured Lachnospiraceae bacterium
GTATATGCCGCTGCCTGATAACCGTAGAGATTTATAAAGATATAATTCAATACCAGGTTGAGAACTGCACAAAGTATTGAGGGAATTACCACCATCAATTTGCGTTCATAATATTCCTGCACCCTTGCAAAAAGCTGAAACGTGTAATTGAAAAATACGCCTATACAAATTGGGATGAGCACATCTACGCTTTCTATGTATTTCATCCCCCCAAATATAAGAACAATTTCTCTGCTGAAGATCATTATCCCTGCAAGCATGGCACCTACAAATATCAGAACTTCATTCGCTCTTTTTGCCAACAATGCATATTCCCCAGACTTTATTTTCTGGTATTGATAAGGCGCAAATGTAGAATTGATTGCACTTGTTATCAACGTAATCAGTGATCCTGCTGAATAAGCAACACTGTACAAGGCAACATCTCTTGAGCCACAAAGATAATTAATCATTATTTTATCGGAACTTTGAAGAATAAATGCTGAAAGATAGTGCGGCATCAAAGGAATGCAGAACCCAAGGGCAAAAAACCATATTTTTTTGTCATAAAAGACTTTTGCCCTGTGGAAGATAGATGCATACAAGGCAATACCAATCAAAGAAACAACCACTACTGCAGACACTGCTCTTGCCTCTGCGGTAGGAGTAATAAATGTTACTGCAAATACCCCAAAAAAAGCGGACCCTGCTGTAAGCAGCAGAGTAATAATGATAAGACCCCTGTAATCATACACATACCTTTTATATAATGACCAGCATTGGAATGCCGCCTGAAACATAAAATAAACAAAAAGGCAGCAAACAAGAACCGGAGATAATCCCAGCAATTCCCCTATCTTTTCTCTGAAAGTCACACCTATAACCAGCCATATAAATGATAACGTAAATTCAAGACCACAGACTGCTGAAAGAACTCTCTCCTGATCTTCATATTTTATATACAGATTCATAATAGCCTTGTACAAACACAGTGTAACCACTATCAGAAGGACAGACTCCCATGACAAATATGTACTATACAGACCATATTCTTCTGTGGACAACAACCGTGTAAATACCGGGGTCGTTATCATACTAACTCCACGCTGCAGAAAACTACAAACCGTGAACCAAAAAGCTGCCTTGACAGGTGCAGACATCCCAATATATTTATTTTTTAAGCCAATCAATGCACCTTTCATTTCTTTTACCTTCTTTTAATTATTCACTTAGAAATACCTGTAGTTCCTCCGGGGTGCCAAGGACATGAACCTTCGCAGCATCTACAATACTTATCGTTACCGGCATTCCCTTCTCAATCATAAGATTATACAGTGGTGCGATATACTTCTCATTCTTCTCCATTTGGCTGTCATCGGAATAAAATTCCTCATACAACTCCCTGTAAAGTCTGGCCGATGAAAAATAATAAGCTCCCAGCGTACAGTTATCCGAAATGCGTACCTTCTCTCTGACCTCAACAACATTGCCACTGTCATCCAGCCGAGTAAAACTCCAATGATTCCCGTCTGCGTGGAAGCATGGAATATGTCCGTCTCCAGAAAGATCCTTATACCTCATTTCATTCGGTTCCACATATGTATCAATGTTGTACACCATAATTGCCTCATCTGCGTTACAGTGCGGAATTGCCAGCATACAAGTTGTAGCCTGTCCATCAGTCAAATAATCCAATTCTACAATTTTGACATCTTGAATTCCATATGATGCACAATGCTCTCTTATAAAGCTTTCTGCATGATCCTCTGCCCTTACACCAAACACATATCGATTTACATTGTTATTGTAACCAAGCAAGCTATCCATAGACCAGTCAAACAATGTCTTTCCCTTCGCCTCAATCATATATTTCGGACAATAATACCCTGCTTTACGGAAACGGCTGCCAAGACCCGCCATCGTAATTATAATATTCATTTCATTCACCTATCCTGTTCTCTTACTATTTTTCCTGCTGAATCAAACTTTTTTGTTCTTTTGAGACTTATTACCTCTATCAATTTTTGCATTTAGACTTTCTGCATATATCATCCAGTTCTTCAACACTACGCGTGAGAAATTCATCCGGACGAACTGTCCGATCGTCCACATAAAATCCCTTATGCCCCGGCCATGGCTTTCCATAAAAAATCTCATCATATGGAATATCCCATTTATCTAACCATTCCAACAGCACTTTTGCTGTACTCTTATTGATTTTCCCTAAGTTTCCGTTGTAGGAATTCATATTACGGGAGGTAAAAAGAATAATTTTTGCTCCGTTTTCATGATAATACTTGAGTTTATCGACCATGTCCTGGTATGGAACCAAATCTTTATAATTCTCTTCCTTCCTCTTAATCGGGCATAAAGTTCCATCAATATCAAAAATAAACGAGTATTCACTAAACATCTTTATTCTCTCCTTCTACCTGTATATTAACAACTCTATTAAGAATCTCTAATCCCGTTCCAAGCATTACCATCTGATGCTTTATACTTTCGCTGTGAAGAGGAATCATGCTCAAAAATAGCAGTGCTTCTATCATTTCAATCTGCTTTAAACTATTTCCGATTTCCGCCTTAAAGGTATCAATAAAGACTTTGTATAAATCAAAGTCTCTTTTTTGGTCTTGAATACAATAATCAATACGAGCCCTTTTATAATCGAAGTTCACATCGAAAAGGTCTTTAATTATGAAATCATATTTGCCATCCACACTGTGAAAAAGTTTTGCAAGTTCATAACGGAAATCTCCATAAATATCATAAGTTCCAAACTTCCCACGAGGATCAATGACTTTGATAAAAGATAAATTAGTATCTACCATAATATTGGCAAAGCACAAATCTCCGTGAATAATGTTAAAAGTGTCTACTTCGTATAACATCTTAGGGATAACTTTTTCCAATACGGCAGAAATATCATTCAAAGGCAAATATTTCTCCCCGTTTACTTCGATTGGCTCTTCAAAGAAAGTCGAAAAAATATTCTCTTTTTTCATTCTCTCGAAGCGCTGTAATGTCTTTGTCAAATACATCTCCTCCAGTGCGTGCTGGATACTCCCGTCCTTCACAGTATAACGTTTGAAATCATCACACACAAAACGAATGCGATTAAACACGTCCACCCACTGCTGCAAAGTTAAATCACCATAGAGAAATAGCTCGTGTACCGTGTGATATGCGTAATACTCCATTGAAACATATGGATTTACATAAGATGTTGAATAATCAAAAATTCTGGGTCTTACATATTCCACATCGGAAGGCAACTTTAAATACCATTTAATTTCACCTATGAACTTATCTTTATCATCGCTCGTTTTTCTTAAAATGCCTCGGTTCTTATCAATTGAGATATGATTAAACTCTCTTGCACGCACTTCCAATTTAGAGTTATAGTACTTATCCTCATGGCCAATATCAAACCAGTTTTCCGTGGAAATTGCCTTCATCGGATGTTGTCTGCTGTATATTTGTAAGGCATGGTAGAACGTACTCATTTGAGGGCGTACTTCTTGAAATGCTTTTTCAAGACATGTTTTAAAATACACGGGATCTTCTATCTGAAAAACTCCAACAAACAACTTCTTCTTTTTATCAGTTTTTGCAGGCTTTTTATCATAAACGCGTGTAATCACGCCATCTTGCTCATCAAAATATGTCCATGTATCAGACATATAGTCTTCCTGGTAAAAAAAAGCGTCACCATCAATCTTTGCAATGTTGTCCATTACAATTGTATCTGAAAAGTTGATAATCAGCGATTCCTTTATCTGGCCAAGTGCAAAATATATCGTTTGTCCCAAATCCCCCAATTCTGGGAGTATCTTGATACGTACTTGTTCACTGAGGTAAGGATTGAGCCTTCGCTGCACTTTACCTGCCTGTTCAAAGCAAATAATATCCATCGACGTACAATATTCTTTATATTCTTCATACAGATAGTCGAATGCAATCTTTTGGTTGATGGGATATATAATTCCCGGAA
>CAUCYJ010000219.1:0-3898 GCA_958446945.1 uncultured Lachnospiraceae bacterium
CCTGAATAATCTCCATTGTAATTGTTCCCTGTCCGGTTGCCACATCAATATCATCAAATGGATGAACAAAGGTGTATCCATGTTCTTCTGCTAGTTCATAGGCCTTTTCACAGGCATCGTCATAAACATCTCCGCAAAGAACTACCTCTGCACCTAATTCTTTCGTACGATTTACTTTAATGAGCGGTGTGACTGTCGGCATTACAATGGTTGCTTTACAACCAAACGCTTTTGCAGCGTACGCCACTCCCTGGGCATGATTTCCAGCTGATGCTGTGATCAGCCCTTTCTCACGCTCCTGCGGTGTCAGTGTGCTTATTTTATAATATGCCCCCCGCAATTTATAGGCTCCGGTATGCTGCATATTTTCTGGTTTCAGATATACTTTCGCACCGGTATCTTTACTCAGATATTCGCTGTATACCAGCTTTGTAGGATTCGTTACTTTCTTTACAAGTTCACTTGCCTCTTCAAATTTCTCTAAAGTAAACATTGTCATTCCTTCTTTCTTCTGTGAAAACTATTCTTCTTCCTCTTCTTTCTTGATATCAAATAATGCGTTCACAAAATCATCCGCGTGGAATTTCTGCAGATCGTGAATCGACTCTCCAACACCAATATATTTTACCGGAATTCCAAGTTCTGACTGAATTGCAATTGCAATACCGCCCTTTGCCGTTCCATCCATCTTTGTCAAAATAATTCCTGTAATATCTGTTACTTCACTGAATTGTTTTGCCTGTGCAAGAGCATTTTGCCCTGTAGTTGCATCAAGCACAACAAGTGTCTCACGAAATGCTTCCGGATATTCCCGCTCCAAAACGCGGTTGATTTTACGAAGTTCTTCCATTAAGTTCTTTTTATTATGAAGCCTTCCTGCCGTATCTACAAGAAGTACATCGGCACGACGCGCCTTTGCTGCCGCAACTGCATCATAGACAACCGCTGCCGGATCAGAACCTTCCTGACCTCCGATCAAATCTGCATCTGCCCGATTTGCCCATTCTTTCAGCTGTTCCCCTGCCGCTGCACGGAATGTATCTGCCGCCGCCAAAACAACTTTTTTATGCTGTTCCCGCATTTTCCCTGCAATTTTTCCAATTGTTGTTGTTTTTCCAACGCCATTGACTCCGATGACCAGTACCGCAGAAGTACGATTTTCAAATTCGTAGGCCGCTTCCCCAACATCCATCTGCTCTTTAATACTCTCAATCAAAAGCTCTTTGCATGCCTGCGGCTCTTTGATGTGCTGCTCTTTTACTTTTTGCCGCAAATTGTCAAGAATCTCCATCGTTGCCCGCACACCGAGATCCCCCATGATCAGAACTTCTTCCAGTTCCTCATAAAACTCCTCATCAATATGGGAAAAGCCTTTAAAAATGTTGTCAATACCGGACACAATATTATTTCTTGTTTTTGTCAGTCCTTCTACAAGACGTTTAAATAAACCACCTGCCATATATATCACCCGCTTTTCTTTTTTATTTCTTTTATCTTAACTGCATTTATGTCTCCAACTCATTTTCCAATAAGTCTACAGAAACTAATGTGGATACCCCTTTCTCCTGCATTGTAATCCCATACAGCCGATCGGCAGCAGTCATAGTTCCACGCCGATGTGTAATAACAATAAACTGCGTGTTCTTCGTCAGTTTATGCAGATACTGTGCAAAACGAACTACATTATTATCATCTAATGCCGCTTCAATTTCATCTAGAAGACAAAACGGTGACGGTTTCAGATTCTGAATTGCAAACAACAGAGAAATCGCAGTAAGAGCTTTCTCTCCACCAGACAGCTGCATCATATTCTGTAGCTTCTTTCCCGGTGGCTGAGCGATAATCCGGATACCTGCTTCCAGAATATCTTCTTCCTCCATTAATTCCAGTGTCCCTTTTCCACCGCCAAACAACTGTTTAAATACCTGATCAAATTCTTTCTGAATCTCTGCAAAGCGCTCCTGAAACTGAGTTCTCATCGCTGCATCAAGTTCATCAATAATTGCCAGAAGCGTTTTCTCCGCTTCTACAAGGTCCTGCTGCTGCGTTTTCAAAAATTCATAACGCTCAGATACATTCTTATAGTCTTCGATTGCATTGACATTGACTGAACCAAGTCCACGAATCTCTGTTTTCAAATTCTGGATCTGCTTTTTAATTTCTGCCAAATCTACCAACGTCTCATCTCGCTGCTCTTTCGCACTATAATAAGTCAGTTCATATTCTTCCCACATATAATTCGTCTGTTTTTCGGAAGCTTCTTCGCATGTTTCTTTCTGATTTGTTAAACGGAAAATCTCCTTATCAAGATCTCCCATTCGCTTCTGTAAAGACTCTCTTTGCTGAAGAAATGCCTTATGTTTCTGCAAAAGCATTTCTTTTGTTTTTGTATCTTCTGCAATTGCCGCCTTAATTTCTTCAAACAGCTCTTTCGAATTACTGATCGTTTCCTCAATTAACAGAATTTTTTGCTCTTTTGCCGTAATCTCACCGGACATGTCGTTCTTATTTCGCGTTAATTCTTCTAACGCTTCTCCCGATTTTCCAATCTCTTCTGACAGACGTTCTGTATTCTCTACAAGAAATTCCAACTTCTGTTCCAAACCAGCGCAAGACAAATGAATCGTTTCGCTCTTATGCATTGCATCGCTTTCTTTCTTACGGGCCTGTTCTATTTCCTGCTGCCATATTTCAATCTGTGAAGAAATATCCCGCTCAAGAGACTCTGATATCTCAAGTTCTACCTGAATTGAATTCTGATTCTCCCGGATTTCTTTTATCTGTTGTTCCAGATCAGTTCCTTCCCGATAAATCTGATCAATTTCTCCTTTCGCAGTTACCCGTTGGCTTTTCGCCTGTTCCAGATTCATTTTCGCTGTATTTTGTTTCACATAAAATTCCTGCAGCTGATCTTTAATCTGCTCCAACATCCCATAGCTTTCGGTACGCTTTTGTTTGCTGGCATTTAATGCAGTCTCTGTTTCAACCATCTCGTCTTTTAACCGGCAAACGGTTTTCTCAAGTTCTTCAATCTCCCGCCTCCGGCTCAAGAGATTACTCGAATTCTTAAATGCACCTCCCGTCATTGCTCCGCCAGGTGTGATCAAATCTCCTTCTATCGTTACAATGCGAAGTGTCTGTCTATATTTTCTTGACAAAGCAATTCCATGATCAATGTGGTCTACCACAACTGTTCTTCCAAGCAAATGATCCGACAGTTTCCGAAAGCGTTCTTCCACTGTTACAAGTCCATTCGCAAGACCAATCACACCTGGTTCTTTCAGCGCTTCCGGTGTCCGAAACCCTTGACTTTGCCCAATAGCTGTCAGAGGAAGAAACGTAGCTCGTCCATATTTATTCTGTTTTAAGAATCCGATCATACGCTTAGCTGTATCCTCGTTATCTGTTACAATATTCTGAATACTTCCACCGAGCGCTGTCTCAATTGCGCTTTCATAATTCTTCTGTACCTTAATGATATCTGCCACAACACCAAGAAGACCTTTCTCCTTCACACGCTGTTCCATAACACGGCGGATACTGTTCCCGTAGCCGTCATAGCGCTCTGTCATGTTTTTTAGCGAATCTAACCGTGAATGTTCTCTATGATATGCTGTCTGTCCGACACGAAGCATTTCATTTTTCTTTCCGATCTCTTCCTGAAGTTTCTGGATTTGCTGCTCTACTTTCTTTTGCTGCTCCAGAAGCTTTCGACTTACTTCTGCAATCTCTTTCCGCTCCTCCTCATACACATGACATCTCTCATCGTGTTCACTGTCTGCACTCTTCATCTCGATCAGCCGTTTATGAATCTCCGCACGCCTCATCTGAATTTGTCCTAGCATAGTGTCATAATGCTGAATCTTAGCTTTTGTAGAAGAACGGTTATTTAATATCC
>CAUCYJ010000220.1:0-3881 GCA_958446945.1 uncultured Lachnospiraceae bacterium
ATTTAAGTTCTGCGACGATTCGGAATGAGATGGCAGATCTGGAAGATCTGGGATATATTCTTCAGCCGCATACTTCCGCTGGAAGGATTCCTTCTGATAAGGGGTATCGATTCTATGTTGATATGCTTATGGAAGAGAAGGAACAGGAGATTACCGAGATGAAAGATCTGGTGCTTGAGAAAGCTGATAAGATGGAGAAGCTTCTAAAGCAGGCAGCAAGAGTTCTTGCCCAGAATACGAATTATGCGACTATGATTTCGGCTCCGATTTCTAACCGAAACAAATTAAAATTCATCCAGCTTTCCAAAGTGGATGAAAACCAGCTGATTGCAGTGATCGTCATGGAAGGCAATATCATTAAGAATAAGATTATTAATGTTGAACAGGAATTCAGTAATGGAACGCTTCTTAAGCTAAACATGCTTTTGAACACAACATTAAATGGCATGTCTATTGAGGAGATTAATCTTGGATTGATTGCAAGACTGAAAGAACAGGCAGGAATCCATGGCAAAGTAATCAGCAATGTTCTGGATGCAGTTGCCGAGGCAATTCAGATTGATGAAGATCTGGAGATTTATACAAGCGGCGCAACAAATATTTTCAAGTATCCGGAACTCAGTGATAATCAGAGTGCTCAGGAGATCATCAACGCATTTGAAGAGAAACAGCAACTGGCAGAGTTGGTAACAAAGACTCTTCAAAGTGAAGAAAATACCGGAATTCAAGTATACATTGGACAGGAGACACCGGTAAAGATGATGAAAGACTGCAGTGTCGTTACTGCTACTTATGAATTGGGCGAAGGCATGCAGGGAACGATAGGAATTATCGGGCCAAAGCGAATGGATTATGAAAATGTTATGAAAACATTGAAAACATTAAAAACGGAACTGGATGCAGTATTCCATAAAGAAGAGTAGAAAGGCGGTTTACCAGTGGAAAACGAAATGAGCAAAGAAGAAATGATAAAAGAAGCTGTAGAGGATGCAAAGAAAGCGGCAGCGGCTCAGGAAACAGAAGAAAACTGTGAAGAGAACGTAAAAGCAGAAGAAGCAGAGACAGCAGAGGAACATACAGAAGAAGCCGGGGAAGAGACTTCTGAAGAAAAAGAAGAGAAGAAGGGATTCTTCAAAAAGAAAAATAAAAAAGACAAAAAAGACGAAAAGATCGAAGAACTGACTGACCGTCTGACAAGACAGATGGCAGAATTTGATAATTTCCGAAAACGTACTGAGAAAGAAAAAACACAGATGTACGAAGTAGGAGCCAAGAGTGTTGTAGAAAAGATCCTTCCGGTCGTTGATAATTTCGAAAGAGGGCTGGCGGCAGTTCCGGAAGAACAGAAGGAAGATCCATTTGTTCAGGGAATGGAAAAAATCTACAAACAGATGATGACAACCTTTGAAGAGATTGGAGTAAAACCGATCGAAGCAGTAGGCAAGGAATTTGATCCGGATTTCCATAATGCAGTCATGCATGCGGAGGACGAGGAACTTGGAGAGAACATTGTTGCCGAAGAGTTTCTGAAAGGATATATGTATCGTGACTCTGTTGTAAGACACAGCATGGTAAAAGTAGCAAATTAGCATATAAGTATATTTTTTAGGAAAATATACTTTATATATATATAACAGTAATAAAAGTAATAGATATAAGTATTATTAGGAGGAATTACATTATGGGCAAAATCATTGGTATTGATTTAGGTACAACAAACAGTTGTGTAGCCGTTATGGAAGGTGGACAGCCAACAGTTATCGCGAACACAGAAGGCGCAAGAACAACACCATCTGTTGTAGCTTTTACAAAGACAGGAGAACGTCTTGTAGGTGAACCTGCAAAACGTCAGGCAGTAACAAATGCAGAGAAAACAATCTCTTCCATCAAAAGAGAGATGGGCTCCGATTACAGAGTAACAATTGATGACAAGAAATATTCTCCACAGGAAATTTCAGCTATGATCCTTCAGAAATTAAAAGCAGATGCAGAAGGATATCTTGGAGAAAAAGTTACAGAAGCTGTTATTACAGTTCCGGCTTATTTCAACGATGCTCAGCGTCAGGCAACGAAAGATGCTGGTAAGATTGCAGGTCTTGATGTAAAACGTATCATCAACGAACCTACAGCAGCAGCGCTTGCATATGGTCTTGACAATGAGAAAGAACAGAAGATCATGGTATATGATTTAGGAGGCGGTACATTCGACGTTTCTATTATCGAAATCGGTGATGGAGTTATCGAAGTATTATCAACAGCAGGTGATAACAGACTTGGTGGAGACGACTTTGACCAGAAGATTACAGATTATATGTTAGCTGAGTTCAAGAGAACAGAAGGCGTTGATCTGTCAACAGATAAAATGGCGCTTCAGAGATTAAAAGAAGCTGCAGAGAAAGCGAAAAAAGAACTTTCTTCCGCAACAACAACAAATATTAACCTGCCATTCATCACAGCAACAGCAGAGGGACCGAAACATTTCGACATGAACCTTACAAGAGCAAAATTTGATGAATTGACAAGCGATCTTGTAGAAAGAACAGCGGAACCGGTTAGACGTGCGCTTTCTGATGCAGGTTTATCTGCTTCCGAATTAGGTCAGGTATTACTGGTAGGTGGATCTACACGTATTCCGGCTGTTCAGGATAAAGTAAGACAGCTGACAGGAAAAGAACCAAGCAAATCCTTAAACCCGGATGAATGTGTTGCATTAGGAGCATCTGTACAGGGTGGTAAACTTGCCGGAGATGCTGGCGCAGGCGACATCCTTCTTCTTGATGTTACACCACTTTCTCTTTCTATCGAGACAATGGGCGGTGTTGCTACAAGATTGATTGAAAGAAATACAACAATCCCGACAAAGAAGAGCCAGATTTTCTCTACAGCAGCTGATAATCAGACAGCAGTAGATATCAATGTCGTACAGGGTGAGAGACAGTTTGCAAGAGATAACAAATCTCTCGGACAGTTCAGACTGGATGGAATTCCGCCAGCACCACGTGGAATCCCACAGATCGAAGTAACATTTGATATTGATGCCAACGGTATTGTAAATGTATCTGCGAAAGATCTTGGAACAGGAAAAGAACAGCATATTACAATTACAGCAGGCTCTAATATGTCAGATGCAGACATTGATAAAGCAGTAAAAGAAGCAGCAGAATTCGAAGCACAGGATAAGAAACGTAAAGAAGCAATCGATACAAGAAATGATGCAGATGCAATTATTTTCCAGACAGAGAAAGCATTAAAAGATGTTGGAGATAAGGTAGATGCAGCAGATAAATCTGCAGTAGAAACAGATATCCAGGCATTAAAAGATATCCTTGCAAAATCTACACCGGAAAGTGCAACAGATGCAGATGTCGCAGAAATCAAAGCCGGAAAAGAAAAATTAATGGAGAGCGCTCAGAAAGTATTTGCTAAAATGTACGAGCAGATGAATCAGGGTGCACAGGGCGGTCCGCAGGCAGGACCAAATCCGCAGGCAGGACCGGCTCCGGAAGGATTTGACGGCGATGATGTTGTAGACGGAGACTATAAAGAAGTATAAAGAAACAGATACAAAAAAGCTTTTGTACAAAAATAAGTAATGGTTCTGCGGAATCGGCAACAGGCCGGAAACGGCATAAGTTCCGGTTTCGCAGAATTTACTGCTTGTACGAGGGATGGAGAAAGGGAAGAATCACATGGCTGAAACAAAACGAGACTACTATGAAGTGTTAGGCGTTGATAAGAACGCTGATGACGCGACTTTGAAAAAAGCATATAGAGCCTTAGCGAAGAAGTATCATCCGGATATGAATCCGGGAGATAAAGAAGCCGAGAAAAAGTTCAAGGAGGCATCAGAAGCTTATGCAGTGTTAAGTGATGCTGAAAAA
>CAUCYJ010000221.1:0-3864 GCA_958446945.1 uncultured Lachnospiraceae bacterium
TTTCACAGGCTTTTTATCAAGAATTAAATCATATCCCCAAAAGACAACCAGGCTCACTGCAATCGTCTGACGAATACCTGTAAGCAGGAAAAAATGGAATAAAAAGGATTGGAATATTACATAAGACAAGCATAGATTTTCCGAATACTTATATAAAAACCTTCCTAATCCCCAGCATACAAAAATTGCTACTGCAAACAAATATATCCGAAAGTTTGGAATTAATGTTGCAAATAATTTTGTCACTAACTCCGATCCCACATCTCGTGAATTATAATTTCCAAATTGAAAAAATCTTAAAAATAGATTTTTCCAGGAATACATGTCCAGTTCAATTAATTCACGGAAATGATTTTCATAGTTCCAAGTATCTGCTCCAATTGAAATATCTCTTAATGCTGATATTAAAATCATTTGCAAAGATACTATACCTATAAATATCTTCTTCTGTGGATTACGTTTATTCAAAAGGATACTTCCCCAAAAAATAGTAAGAAGCATATTAAATAAGTAAATATTCATAAGTTCAATTTTCCTCAATTAGTGAATGTATTACGTCCATATATTGCAACATATTCGTTTTACTATCAAATTTTCTATGTGCAAAATCCAGTGCCGCTCCCCTATAATACTCCTTACCGTTCTTCAACACCTTTTTAACTTCCCTAATATACCCTGCAGCATCGCCCAACTCAGCCAATGCTCCTCTGGTATCGTCAATCAGTTCCGTACATGCCGTAGTTCTATATGCTACAACTGGGGTTCCACAAGCCAACGCCTCTGCCGTTGTCTTTCCGAAGGTTTCTTGCCTGGAAGGATTCAGAAAAACACTTGCAGCTGAATAGTATTCAGCCAACTTTGTGTTATTATTTACAATCCCCACTGTATAAATGTTTTCCATTGTTTCTACACCATTTATATTAGCTCCAATCATGACGATTATCAGTTCCGGGCACTCCAATGCCACTCTTTTAATTTCCTGAAGTCCTTTATCGTCTCCCCAGACGGACGCAACTGCCAACGCAATCTGTTTTCTCTTAAAGTTCTTCCATTCAATTGGAAATTCTACAGTGGGTTTAAAGATTGTCTGATCTACCCAATTATAAACAGTGGTAATCCGGGCATCTTTTAAAATTGACTGTCTTGCTTCGTCTTCTAACCAATGAGATACTGCAATTACTCCTTTTATCTTAATAGCATCATACCATCTTTTCTTATCTGCTAATGCCCTTCTCGATGTGTCAAAAAAAAGACTTTTATTCCATTTTCTCATAGATGGACATCCACCACACTCTTTTTTCCACTTTTCACATTTTACATCAATATAATGGCAACAATGTCCTGTAAAGAAAAAGCAATCATGCAAAACAAAGATTACCGGGATCTGGTTTTCAGCTATATACCTAAATAATAGTTCAAAATTAATACAATTACTATGAAGAACATTTAAAAGGATAACGCTGGGACAATACTGTTTTAATTCTCTTATCAGTGCTTTCGTAGTAATATGCGAAAAATACCCTTGAAATCCGGTTACTCTTGACAGTATTGCATGACTTTTTTCATCCAATTTATTAGAAAAAAGAATAATGTCCGATGTTTTTTCTTCTTCCCTGTTGTTGATTCGTGTCACATATACTCTGGATTCACAACCGTTTTCTTTAAAAAATTCATGAAGTTCTTTTACATTTCTCCCCGTGCTGTCGGCACTTCCATATGTTGTATTAATTTGTGCAATTCTCATCATCTGATTTTTCTCTCTAAAAGGATATTTACAGCAAACGGGAGATAATAATATGTTTTTAAAAAAATGCTCTCTTTCATGCCAAAGCGCTCTCCCTTAATTTGCAAATACTCCGCTTTAAACATTTTCTTCAAATATTCTCTCTTCTCTTTTTCATCGACGCAACCTTTTGCTCTTGCATAGAGTAATGTTTCTCTGATGCATTTTTCCTTTTGCGATATAATCGCCAATCTTTCTTCCTGTCTGCTGCGAAAATATTCTATTCTTTCATCAAATGCATCCAATATATCTATGTTCAAATAGGCTTTTTTCTTGTGCATTATGCTATCTGGCTGTTGGAAATAGTAATACAAACCATCTGACATGACCGCTATTCCATCGCTCTCATAAACACACTTATAGGTATAGTATTCATCCTCATTGATTCTACCTTTGGGAAAATATCTATCCTTTATAACTGAACTCACATACAATTTTCCAGGTGCACATACATGTACATCCCTATTTTCAAAAGCATTCCTTTTATTATATACTTTATATTTTCCATTCCCGGTAAATTTATAAGTATCATCCTTCCCTCTGACAAATTCACATTGTACTATCTGACAAGACGATTGTTTTAAAACTGTCAGCATCAATGATATCATATCAGGCGACACATAATCATCCGAATCAATAAATGTAACATATTCACCCGTGAACATTTTAATTCCTGCGTTTCTGGCATCAGACAATCCCCCATTTTCCTTATGGATTACTATAATCCGGTCGTCTGTTTCCTTAAATGTATCACATATGGTGCCTGAATTGTCCGTTGATCCATCATCTACTAATATGATTTCCAGATTTCGATATGACTGCTGCATAATACTTTTGATGCATCTTCCGAGATACCTGTCTACATTATACACAGGAACAATCACGCTCACTAATTTATCCATTATATTCCATCCTATATTTTATTTATTACATATCATTTCAAAATCTTTCAATAAATTTTCTTGAACTATTTTTTTCTGATGGTTTTTCTTACAGCATACGAAAGCCTTTTGCGCATATGTTTCAATGAGATCCGGATGATCACAAAGCTTTTGCAGGCTACTCCTTAGTTCTTCTTTGGATTCTACACAAATTGCCGCATCTTCTCTCTTTAAATAAGTCCATCCTGATTGTTCTTTCCAACAATATGCAAGAACTGCACATCCACTAAATAAACAATCAATTATTTTAGTAGAAAACGACAATCTGGTTGTCAGCCTCTGACTTAACTGTTGTGATTCCGTATGCAGTGCAATGTCGGCTTCTCTATATATCTCCGCTAATTGTTCTTGTGACACTGCCCCTTTTACATAGCTATTGATGTTATCATTTAATATTGCATTTTGTTTCTTTGTAAGCTGGTCTTTTGTATAAATCTCAAGTACCATTTTAACACTATCCCTGTTAACTTCCCTTAAAATTTCTACAATATCCATCAATGCCTTCCAACGATTCATATAAAGCTTTCCAGCATATATAATTCTAATCGGTGAATTAATCGGTCTGACTATATATTCATCATTTACGAGTGTACCACATTTCTGCAATATTTTCATATTGCAGCCAAAACGTTTCTTATAATCCTCCAACTGTTCATAAGACAGCGTATAATATATCTTATATTTTTTGACCATATCTCGCAATCTACGCCGTACCATGAATCGATTAATCCAATATAGCGGAGAAAATTTGAATTGTCGTAGTGAATATTCATCGTCTCCTGTAAATGCCACAAGGGGGGCGCTCGATATCCCGGATACTATCTTTTCTAATCGCAGCATCTTGCAAGATGCCATTCTTTCGCTGAATATAATATCAGGTTGGAATTCATCAATAAACTTTTTCATTCCTTCAATATCGTATTTGCCCCACAACCACAATACTTCTCGAAGAAATCTTAACCAATCACCACTTATAGACTTTAAGAATCTATATAATTTTTGCGGTTCCTCTTCTGCTAATGAATTTTTGTCCTGGGATGTATTCTGTAACCAAACTACTTCTTTTCCTGCTTTTTTTCCGGATATAATACTTTTAAGCATCATACTGTCAGTGATCTGGTAGTATTTCTGACAGCATTG
>CAUCYJ010000222.1:0-3854 GCA_958446945.1 uncultured Lachnospiraceae bacterium
TTCTTTAAAAGATAATGATGATATACTTCTTGTTGGATCCGAAGAAGTATATTCTCTGATTGACGATATGTTACACTCTATTCGGGAAAACTTTTCCTGCAAGCGAATCCATATCGGTATGGATGAAGCTTTCTATCTGGGCCTTGGAAGTTATCTTCGTAAAAACGGCTATCAGAATCGTACCGGTATTATGAAAAAACATCTGGATCGTGTGCTTGATATCTGCCGGAAATACGATTTTGAGCCTATGATGTGGAGTGACATGTATTTCATGCTTGCTGCAAAAGACGGTCGTTATTATAATGTGCCGGAAGAATATGAATGGAAAGAAGAAGATAAACCGAATCCTGAAATTTCTATGGTTTATTGGGATTACTATAACCATAACGAAGAAGTATATGACCGGATGGTAACACTTCACAAAAAGTTAGCCCCGAATATGTATTTTGCCGGCGGTGGCTGGACATGGAATGGTATTGCTCCAAACTATGCACGCGCATTTGATACAACCAAAAAAGGTCTCACTGTCATGAAACAACGCGGTGTCAAAAACTGGTTCTGTACATTCTGGCAAGATAATGGAGCCGAAACTCCAATGGAAACCGGATTACTCTCTATGACTTACTTCGCAGAACTGGCTTATAAAGATGATATTACAAGAGATGAACTTCTGAAACGCTTCTGTGAATTATTTGGTACAGATGCTGCTGCTATGATCCTCTTAGATCAATTTGATAATTTATCCAGTGATGATAAAGTCAACAGCCGTTCCGGTAACCCTTCAAAATGGGCTTTATACCAGGATCCATTACTTGGTCTTTTTGATAAACAATTAGAAGGAAAACATTTACCGGATGTATATATGAAATTATATATGCAGCTCATCAAAGCCGCTGAAAAGCACGGCACTTTCAGTCAATTATATGACTATTATGCAAAGCTTGCACAATTTATTTCCATCAAAGCAGAACTTGGCATCAACATTAGAAATGCCTACCTGGCTCATAATACCCAGGCTTTAAAAGAAATTTGCGACCATAAACTTACAGAATGTATCCAACTCATTGAAATGCTCCGAATCACACGCGAAGAGCTCTGGATGTCCACCTGCAAACCACAGGGATTTGAAATTCTTGATATTCGCTTAGGAGGTGTCAGGGCCAGACTTGACAGCACCCGCCGAAGGATTCAGGCTTATCTGGATCATAAACTGGATCATCTGGAAGAATTAGAAGAAGAACGTCTTCTCTTCAAGCCGGATCAACCGGAGTTCTTTTCCTGCAATATGTGGGAACGCATTGTAAGTGCTTCAAATGCATGTGAAGTATAAAGATGTGAAACACAAATATTAAATGTATATTGAGTTGCAAAAGGCACATTTCCGACTCTCCCGGAAATGTGCCTCTCTTATTGCTTTTGTTTTACCAGATTTATTTCATCATGGATTTTTTAATTAGTTCATGTCTTGACATAATATATAATATCAAGTCATTTAGCAGATCTCAGCTCCTGCCGGCATTTCTTTCTCCGGAACCATCAGTGACAGATTTCCTTCTGCATCTTCTGCACAGAGAATCATACCTTCTGACAGGATTCCGGCCAGTTTTGCAGGCTTCAGGTTTGTAACAACCATAACTTTTTTGCCAACCATTTCTTCTGCTGAATAATGTGCCTTAATTCCGGATACAATCTGACGTACCTGGCTTCCGATCTTTACCTGTGAGCAGAGTAATTTTTTGCTCTTTTTTACTTCCTCGCATGCAATGATCTCACCTACCTGGAACTGAAGTTTTTCAAAATCATCAAAGGTAATCTCTGCCTTTGGTTCAAGGTCGATTACATTTTCATCTTCTGCTTTCTCTTCTTCTTTTTCTTCTGCCGGATGAAGTTTTGCAACTTCTTCCATGACTTCTGCAAGATCACGGCGTGCAAATAAGATTTCCGGTTTTTCAACAACATTTCCGCCGTTTAACTGTGCAAGAATTTTCTCTGCTGTTTCCGGCATAAATGATGCGAGAAGTTTTGCTCCCTCGGAAATGCTTACAATCAGATTATAAAGTACTGTCTCAAGACGGTCTTTCTTCTCTTCTTCTTTTGCAAGCGCCCACGGCATTGTCTCGTCAATATATTTATTGCAGCGCTTAAATACATTGAAAATCTCTGTGATCGCATCTGCAACACGAAGCTTATCCATCTTCTCATCTACTTTTCCGGAAGCCGCCTCTACAACTGCTTTCAATTCTGCATCTACCGCTTCTGCTGCACCTTTATCTGCAACACTTCCGCCAAAGTATTTATTTGTCATAGAAATTGTACGGTTCACAAGGTTTCCAAGTGTATTGGCAAGATCTGAATTCAGACGTTCTACCATCAGCTCCCATGAAATCACACCGTCATTATCAAACGGCATTTCGTGAAGTACAAAGTAGCGTACTGCATCCACGCCGAATAATTTCACAAGCTCATCTGCATAGATTACATTTCCTTTTGATTTACTCATCTTTCCATCGCCCTGAAGCAGCCACGGATGTCCAAAAATCTGTTTCGGGAGCGGCAGGTCGAGCGCCATCAGGAAAATCGGCCAGTAAATTGTATGGAAACGTATAATGTCTTTCCCGATCAAATGCAGATCTGCCGGCCAGTCTTTCTTAAACTGTTCTGTACTTTCGCCATCGCAATCATAACCGATTCCTGTAATGTAGTTTGTCAGCGCATCCAGCCATACATATACAACATGCTTCGGATCAAAATCTACCGGGATTCCCCATTTAAAAGATGTTCTTGATACACAAAGATCCTGAAGCCCCGGAAGCAGGAAGTTATTCATCATCTCGTTCTTACGTGATTCCGGCTGAATAAATTCCGGATGTGTATTAATATGCTCGATCAGTCTGTCTGCATACTTACTCATTTTAAAGAAATATGCTTCTTCTTTCGCCGGAACACACGGACGTCCGCAGTCAGGACATTTGCCGTCTACCAGCTGGGATTCTGTGAAGAAAGATTCACACGGTGTACAGTACATTCCTTCATAATGTCCTTTATAAATATCTCCCTGATCGTATAATTTCTTAAAAATCTTCTGTACCTGTTTTTCATGGTACTCATCTGTTGTACGGATAAATTTGTCATAAGAAGTATTCATAAGATCTGCAATCTCTTTTACCTGTGCGGCAACTCCATCTACAAATTCCTTCGGTGTCACACCGGCTTCTTCTGCCTTTAATTCGATCTTCTGACCGTGCTCATCTGTTCCTGTCTGGAAAAACACGTCATATCCTTTGCTTCTTTTGTATCTTGCAATTGCATCTGCAAGAACAAACTCATATGTGTTTCCGATATGTGGTTTGCCTGATGTGTAGGCGATTGCAGTTGTCATATAAAATTTCTCTGCCATTTTCATTACTCCTTCTCTTTGAATATTTTTATTACATTGGATTCCGAAAAAAATTCCTATGTAATAAAAAAGCCTTCTGTCCAAGTATCTTCAAAATACTCAGACAGAAGGCGATGATTCGCGTTACCACTTCTGTTCATCCCTGCCTCACGGCAAAGACCTCTGTAAGTGCCTGCCAGCACTTCCCGCTGTAAAGGGCGGTACCCATCGCAGATTATCCACACTGCTGTCGTTCATCTGCGCCGCTTGGAAGCCATCTTCAACTGTGTTCCATTCATTCCTCTCAGCTACCGGAATCTCTCTGTAAAACTTCCCACAATCTACTCTCTTCGTCACTGCGTTTGCATTGTTCATGTATAGTAAATCGTAACATATATAAAGCTTCATTGTCAATGAGGAAATATTGTAACTCTCTCCGGAAACGTATATACATTAAACGATTCCCCTCTTGCAAATC
>CAUCYJ010000223.1:0-3853 GCA_958446945.1 uncultured Lachnospiraceae bacterium
GCCATTGTGGGACAAAACATCCGCAATCATTGACAGTGCTTTCTGGCGAAGATATAATGAATCTAATCAAATATAAAAGAATTATAAGAAAATACATTTACAGGCGGGAAAAAGATGAAAACAATTATTATTGGAATTGCCGGCGGAACCGGTTCAGGAAAATCTACATTTACAAATAAATTAAAAGATACCTTTCACGAAGACGTGGCGGTATTGTATCACGATAATTACTATCGGGATCAGAACGATATTCCGTTAGAGGAGCGGAAGAAGACGAATTATGATCATCCGGATGCAATGGAGACGGAGCTTCTTGTGGAGCATCTGCATCAGCTGAAAGAAGGAAAGGCGATTGAATGTCCGGTCTACGATTATACGATGCACACAAGATCGAATCAAGTGATGAAAGTGGAGCCAAAGCGAGTGATTCTTCTGGAAGGAATTCTTGTGCTGGCAGACGAACGACTTCGGGATCTGATGGATGTGAAAGTTTATGTGGAGGCAGATGCGGATGAACGTATTTTGCGCCGGGTAATCAGAGATGTGAAAGAGCGTGGAAGGGATATTGAAGGCGTGGTGGAGCAATATCTGACAACGGTGAAGCCGATGCATTATCTCTATGTGGAACCGACAAGAACGACAGCCGATATTGTAATCAACAGCGGAATGAATCCGGTGGCATTTGAACTTGTGAGAAATATGATCCAGAAGATTCTGGATGAGAAAGAGGAAGTATAAATGGGAAAATTATTTTTTCGTTACGGGGCAATGGGAAGCAGTAAGACAGCAAATCTTCTCATGGCACATTATAATTTTCAGGAACGGGGAAGAAGACCGATCATTCTGAAACCGAAGATGGATTTGCGGGATGGGGAGAAGATCGTGAAGTCAAGAATCGGTTTACAGGCGTCCTGTACCTTGATCGAAGAGTTTGAGATGAAGGAAGGGGCGTATGATGCAATCCTTGTAGATGAGGCGAATTTTCTGACAGAAGCTCAGGTAGACTGGCTTGCAGAGATCTGCGATACCTATGATATTCCGGTGCTTTGCTACGGACTGAAAACGGATTTTCAGGGAAGATTATTCGAAGGTTCCAAGCGTCTTTTGGAATTGGCAGATGCAATCGAGGAGATTCCGACGATCTGCTGGTGTGGAAAGAAAGCGCGTTTTAATGCGCGGATCCGGGACGGCAGGATTGTAAGAGACGGCGAACAGATTATGCTTGGCGCCAATGATATGTATGTGCCGCTTTGCAGGAAGCATTTTATGAGTGGAGAAGTAAAGACTTATGAAAAGGTTTCGGCAGATCTGCCGGGGATTATACCGGAACTTACGGAGGAGATGTAACCGGAACGGACAGATAGAGGAGGGGAGCATATGAGCCGTGGAATTGAATGTGCAGCAGCGATCATTGGAGAAGTGAAAAAGGCAGTGATCGGGAAGGATGAATGTATTATTAAGGCAATGGCTGCTATTTTGGCAGGCGGACATATTCTGATTGAAGATATTCCGGGAGTTGGAAAGACAACGCTGGCGCTGGCTTTTGCCAAAAGTATGGGGATGACGCAGAAGAGGGTACAGTTTACACCGGATGTTCTGCCGGCAGATCTTACGGGATTTTCTATGTATGATCCGCAGCAAAAGGAGTTTCGTTATCAGCCGGGAGCAGTGCTCTGTAACTTATTTCTTGCAGATGAAATTAATCGGACGTCTCCCAAAACACAGTCAGCGCTTCTGGAAGTAATGGAAGAAGGAACAGTTACGGTCGATGGAAAGACGCGGGAAGTTCCGAAACCATTCCTTGTGATCGCAACGCAGAACCAGATTGGATCAGCAGGAACACAGCCGCTGCCGGAGTCACAGCTGGATCGTTTTATGATTTCTATGACAATGGGGTATCCGGATATTGCAGATGAGATTGAGATGATCAAAGGGGCTGGAGCAAGAAACCGATTGGATGAGATCCATGCGGTGATCCGAAGAGAAGAACTTCTGGGAATGCAGGAAGAAGTAGAAGAAGTATTTGTTCACGACAGAGTATATGAATATATTGCAAGACTTGTAAAGGCGACAAGAGAGGAGCCGCTGTTAAAGCTTGGAATTAGTCCGCGCGGAACGATTGCGCTTGTGAAGATGTCTAAAGCCCTTGCCTATCTGCATGGAAGAGAATATTGCATTCCGGCGGATGTGAAGAATGTGTTTCCGGCAGTGGCAGTTCATCGCCTGGTATTATCGCAGCGGGCAAAAGCGGAACAGATGACAGTAGAAGCGATGTTGGAGCAGATTTTGGAAATGGTACCGCAGCCGAAAATGGAGCGGAGAAAAGGATAATCAGATGAGAATTAGGATTCTTTATGGAGTAAGCCTTCTTGTAATGCTCTATCTGAATGTGATGTATCACTGGGAGGCGGGACGGACGCTGCTTGGCGCCATGATTGTCCTGCCTTTTTTGTGCGAAGCGCTGGCATGGATTGCGGCGCTTGGAATCAAGGCAGATTTTGTGTGTGCGGCAAAAAGATTTCAGGAAAGTGAGCATAAGAAAGTCTGGCTTCAGATTCGTTCAACCCCGATTCTGACAGCGCTGTCAGGAAGAATCCGGGCAGAGATTGAGGTCATTGATAGCGGTCAGAGCTGTCAGAGAAAATGGATCTGGGTTTCCGGGGAGAAAACAGAGCTTTCTGATTTGTTTCAGGAAGGAACAGAACCGGGAGTTGTAACGTTTCGGATAAGAAGAATCCGGACAGAAGATGCCATCGGGCTTGGAATGGGCTGCAGAAGAAACGTGGCAGAGTGTTCTGTGATGATATTGCCGGAAATCGTGATTCCGCATCTGGAATTTTCGGAACAGATAAGGAACTTTTTGCTGGACAGTGATACCTATTCCAAAACGAAGAGTGGAGAAGATGTATCAGAAGTATTTGGACTGAGAGAATACCGTTCAGGTGACAGCTGGCAGAAAGTCCATTGGAAAATGACTGCGCGCCAGGAGCATATCTGGGTAAAGGAATACAGTCTGCCTATTGGAGCATCTGTTGTGCTGGCAGCAAAAAACGGAGGGAAAGAGAGGGTTCCGGGTAATTGTATCAGGGCATTTGCCTCGTTGGCGTCTGGATTTCTTGCATATGAATGTCCATGCTATGCTACATGGCGTATGGAGGAAACAGGTCAGATAAAGAGATTCCTTCTGTCAGTTCAGGAAGACTATGATGAAATGCTCACAGTGTTTTTGAAAGACTGTCGGGAAGGAATCGGTAATTGGGATGAAGAGAGCTATCAGGAAGCATTTTCGGAGCGTTATGGGAGATGCCTTGTTCTGAAGGAAGATGGAACGCTTTTTGTTGATGAAGAGAAGGTGTGGTCTGTGGCGATGGAGAAAGCATTCCGGGAACAATTCCTGGAAGCTGTGATTGAGGTGTAATGTGGAGAAAAGGAAATGGACACAATGGCTCCGCATTTTTGGCTATGTAATAGCAGGAGCAATGGGGAGTATGTTTGCGGCAGCAGATGCCCTCGGAATGACAAGGACAAGAGGAAGAATTTGTGAGAAAATCGCCTCCTATGCAAAAAACTGGGAATCTTTGTGGAAGGGGAGTCAGAATCTGCTGGCAGAAGCGCTGCAAAGGATTGAAGGATACTACGCGGTTACGATTGATGCGGAAATTATGTCAAAAGCCGGGAGCGGATTTCAGGAGGCAGGTCTTGCCGTGATCGGCATTTTGATGGCGGCGTTGCTTCTGGCGGTCTGCTGTTTTCGGCGTGGAAAATGGATTGGTTACGGAATGCTGATTTTTTGGTTTCTGGCGCCTTTTTGTGTTGGAACAGTAATTCAGGCGGATGCAATGATACTTTTGAT
>CAUCYJ010000224.1:0-3820 GCA_958446945.1 uncultured Lachnospiraceae bacterium
CATGCTTTAAATGCTCTTGTAAAATATTTTGAAAAGCGGCAGGTTCATCCGAGAGGACTTTGGCGGCTTTCATAAGAGGCTCAATAGAACCGCACTCGGAACCGAAGCAGACAGAGTCGATGCATCCGAGCTGTGTCAGAAGGGAAATGGCGCCTCCGGCGAAGAATTCAGCGCTTCCGCAGGCATAGCAGACCGGAAGTTCGAAAACAGCTCCTGCGCCTTCAAATAATGCCATCTTTGCCCTCGTATGTTTTGGGAGAATGGCAGGCGCGCCGCGCTGTACAAAGTTACCGCTCATAATAACGACAGCTGCATCTGCCCCTGTAACTTCCAAAGCTTTTTTTAAGTGGTAGGCATGTCCATTGTGAAAGGGGTTATATTCAGTAATCAGTCCGGTCAATTTCATAGTGATGTCACTCCTTCTGTTATAAAAATTATATTCAATATATCATATTATGACTAGTTTTACAAAAGAAGTAAACCATTGTATCAGAAAATAGACAGAAATTGGGTTGTATACATGAGGAAAATAAGTTATAATAAACAATATATGAGAAAAAAGAGGAGGTCCTAAAGATGGGATTTATTGATGGAATTAAAGAAAAAGCCCGTGCATTGCAGAAGACAATTGTACTTCCGGAGACAGAAGACGACAGAATCTTCCGGGCAGCTGAAATTATTTTAAAAGAGCAGATTGCAAAGGTTGTACTGATTGGCGATACAGACGCAATTCAGGCAAAGAAAGCTGAATTTGCTATCGAAGACGCAATCATCGTAGATCCAAAGACATATTCTAAGACAGAAGAATATATTGAAAAACTGGTTGAACTCCGTAAGAATAAAGGAATGACAGAAGAGCAGGCAAGAGAGCTTCTTCTGACAAATTACCCGTATTACGGTGTAATGATGGTTAAGATGGGAGATGCTGATGGTATGGTATCAGGAGCATGCCATTCTACTGCAGATACATTAAGACCATGTCTTCAGATTTTAAAGACAAAACCGGGAACAAAGATTGTTTCTGCATTCTTCCTGATGGTAGTACCAAACTGTGATATGGGCGAGAATGGAACATTTGTATATGGTGACTGCGGTCTGAATCAGAATCCGACAGCAGAAGAACTTGCAGCAATTGCGGATTCTTCAGCAGAGTCTTTCAGACAGCTTGTAGGAGCAGAGCCTCGTGTTGCTATGCTTTCTCACTCTACAAAGGGAAGTGCAAAGCATGCAGACGTTACAAAAGTAGTAGAAGCAACAGAGATCGTAAAGGCTGCAAGACCAGACCTTCTGGTGGATGGAGAACTGCAGCTTGACGCAGCACTTGTTCCGGAAGTAGCAGAATCAAAAGCACCGGGAAGCCCAGTGGCAGGTAAAGCAAACGTTCTGATTTTCCCAGATCTGGATGCAGGTAATATCGGATATAAATTGACACAGAGACTTGCCAAAGGCGAGGCATATGGTCCTCTGACACAGGGAATCGCAAAACCGGTCAATGACTTATCCCGTGGATGCAGCGTGGAAGATATCGTAGGCGTTGCAGCAATCACGGCAGTACAGGCTCAGGAGTAGTTCGTTTCAGAACACAAAGAGCATCACACACATTTGAAATTGACTGCGTAAGCAGTACAATAGAGAGAAAAAAGGAGATAATCACAATGAATGTATTAGTAATCAACTGTGGAAGTTCATCTTTGAAATTCCAGCTCATCAACTCTGACACAGAAGGCGTTCTTGCAAAAGGTCTTTGCGAGAGAATTGGTATCGATGGAAGACTGACATATCAGCCGGCAGGCGGAGAGAAAGTTACAACTGAGAAAGCAATGCCAACACACACAGAGGCAATCCAGTTTGTAATCGATGCTCTGACAGATGTTGAGACAGGTGTTGTAAAGAGTCTGGAAGAAATCAATGCAGTTGGACACCGTGTTGTACACGGCGGAGAGAAATTTGCATCATCTGTTGTTATCACAGATGAAGTAAAAGCTGCAATCGAAGAGTGCAACGATCTTGCACCGCTTCACAATCCGGCTAACTTAATCGGTATCGAAGCATGCCAGAAATTAATGCCGGGCGTACCGATGGTAGCAGTATTTGATACAGCATTCCATCAGACAATGCCTGCAACAGCTTATACATATGGTCTTCCATATGAATATTATGAAAAATACAAAGTAAGACGTTACGGTTTCCACGGAACAAGCCACAGCTTCGTATCTAAGAGAGTTGCAGAAGTACTTGGAAAAGGCTACAATGCAACAAAGACAATCGTTTGTCATCTTGGAAACGGATCTTCTATCTGTGCAGTAAACAATGGAAAATCTGTAGATACTTCTATGGGTCTTACACCACTGGAAGGTCTTGTAATGGGAACACGTTCAGGAGATATCGATCCGGCAATCATGGAATTCATCGCTAAGAAAGAAAACCTTGATATCAATGGTCTGATGACAGTTCTGAACAAAAAATCAGGTGTAGAAGGAATCTCTGGCGTATCCAGCGACTTCCGTGACCTTGCAAGTGCAGCAGAAGAAGGAAACGAACGCGCTCAGCTTGCTCTGGATGTATTTGCATACCGTGTAGCAAAATACGTTGGAAGCTACGCAGCAGCTATGAACGGCGTTGACAATATTGTCTTTACAGCAGGTATTGGTGAAAATGACTGCGAAATGAGAAAAGCAATCTGTGCTTATCTCGGATATCTTGGAATTGAGATCAATGATGAGGCAAATGGAAAACGCGGCGAAGAAATCGTAATTTCTACACCGGATTCTAAAGTAACAGTACTTGTTATTCCTACAAACGAAGAACTTGCAATCTGCCGTGAGACAGTAGCACTTGTGTAGGAAAAGATTTATTCAATAAGAAGATATAATTCAATAAATATAAAAATATTTATTGACAAAATCTTTTTGCATGATATAATAGTCTAGGTATGAATAGGAGTGTAACAGATATGTTAGTGAACCTATCAAGTGTACTGTCTGAACAGCATAAGACAATCAAGGAAGATGTTCTGCCTGGTCTGAAGGAATTCAGAAAAGAAGGAACAGGTTATCCGATTCAGATAGATACTCCGCTGCATCTTGAGATATCACATCTGAAGAACCGGGAGTTGCTGATCAGAGGACATGTCGAATTGATTTTAAAAGCGCCGTGTGACAGATGTTTGAAAGAAACAGAAGTTCCACTTGTGATTGCGATTGATAAGCATGTGAATCTTGATGACAAAGATGCCGTAACGACAGACGAATTAGACGAAGCAAATTATATTGACGGATATGAGCTTGACGTAGACAAATTACTCTATAATGAGATATTGATAGGATGGCCGATGAAAATTCTATGCTGCGAAGACTGTAAAGGTGTTTGTAGTGTATGTGGTCAAAACCTAAATGAGGGAACTTGTGACTGTGAAGATACGAGTCTTGACCCTAGAATGTCAGTTATCCGCGATTTGTTCAACAATTTTAAGGAGGTGTAAATGTCATGTCAATTTGTCCAAAGAATAAATCTTCCAAAGCAAGAAGAGATAAAAGAAGAGCAAACTGGAAAATGAGCTCTATGAATCTGGTAAAATGCAGCAAATGTGGTGCGTTAATGATGCCTCACAGAGTTTGCAAATCTTGTGGAAGCTATAACAAACGCGAAGTTGTAAGCGTTGAAGATTAATGAAAAGATAAAATGAGAACTATCATAGTGGTAGTTCTCATTTTTTTTCTGAAAAAAAGAATGTCTACACAACCGTTAAAATCTTTAGATAACCGTTGTGTAAAGGCATTCTTTTGTGAAAATATTTTTAAAAGAGAAAATTAAATAGGTT
>CAUCYJ010000225.1:0-3807 GCA_958446945.1 uncultured Lachnospiraceae bacterium
TGGCCCTCTCAAATTCCATTTTCTCTGAAGCATCCTGCATTTTCGCTTCAAGTTCTTTCAAAATCCCGTCATAACTGCCATTTAGAAACTTAATTGCCTCATCAATCGAGCGGCGGTAAGCTTCCTGAGAAATGTATCCCTGGCACGGAGCCTCACACTGCTTGATATGATAATTCAGACAAGGGCGTTCCTTCCCGATATCTCTTGGCAGATTCCGGCTGCAATTCCGCACTTTATACAGCTTCCGCAAAAGCTCAATTGTATCCTTTACCGCAGTATTACTCGTATAAGGGCCAAAATATTTCGCCTTATCTTTCTTCATCTGACGCACAAGCATCATCCGCGGATATGGTTCATTCACTGTTACTTTAATAAATGGATACGTCTTATCATCCATCAGCATGGTATTGTATTTCGGTCGGTGCTCCTTAATCAGGTTGCATTCCAGTACAAGTGCCTCCAGTTCCGAATCCGTTACGATATATTCAAATCGCGTAATATGAGTCACCATCTGCTCAATCTTAACGCCTTTGTTCCGACTTGTCTGAAAATACTGGCGCACACGGTTTTTCAAACTGACAGCTTTCCCCACATAGATGATCTCATCCTTCTCATCATGCATCAAATACACTCCCGGTTTTGCCGGAAGTTTCTTCAATTCTTCTTCTATCTGAAACATTCTCATCATCCTTTTTCCATACTTCAATTATCACTGTTATCCTACCATGAACCTCACTATTTTCCAAGCAGTCCCATACGATAAAAAGAAAAAATTAAAAAAACTGGAAAATTATTTTGTTTTTCAAAAGATGTATGCTATAATATCGTAGGGAAATAATAAAGTATAAATAAATTACAGGGGAAATGAATTATGAATATGAATGAAGCTCGTGAAATAAAGCTGCGGCAAATGCGTGCCAAAAGACGGCGTGTTGTACGGCTCCAGAAGATGATTCTCTCAGCTTCGCTGGCTGTCATGGTATGTTTTGCCGGCGGAATGCATCTTCTTCTTAACAAAAGTACCGGCAGTTTCATCGCCCGACAGGCTGCTGACAAGAATCCAAAGACGGCTTCGTCTTCCATACAGATTCTTGGAAATGCCCACACAGAACTGGAAAAAGCGGCTTCCGTTGCACTTGCCAACAGCGGCATGAAAACTATCGCACACCGGGGATTCAGTTCAGCTGCTCCGGAAAACAGCCTTGCTGCTTTTGAACTGGCAGCCCAAAGCGGTACCTGGGGGATTGAGACAGATGTATGGCGCACAAGTGACGGCGAATATGTCTGTATGCATGACGGAAGCATGGATCGCATGACGAATATGGGCGGCAATATTTCCGGTCTGACACTTAGTCAGATTTCCGGTGCAGTCATTGACCACGGTTCCGGAATTGACACTTATCCGAATCAGAAGGTCCCGACATTGCGGGAATATTTGGAACTGTGTAGCCAATACGGAATCAATGCCGTGCTTGACATTAAATTTTCTGATATCTCTTATTTGGACGGTATGATTGAGATTGTCCGGGAGTGCAGCATGGAAGGCGCCAGCATCGCACTGACTAATCTTGATTTTATGAAACGCATCCGGGAGCTGAGCAGCACCATGCAGGTCCAGTATCTTGTGGACAATGCTACCGCAGAAGCCATTGACGCGGCTGCTGCCATTGAGCGAAGCGGAATCGCCGCTTCTTCTATCACACCTGAGCTAATCGATTACGCTCAGGAAAAAGAACTCATGATCAATGTCTGGACGTACAATTCGCCGGAAGACAAGGCGCGTTGGAAAGAATTGAATGTAGACTATCTGACAACTGATACAGTAGCGTAAATTTAAAATATATATTATGAAAACAGCAACGCCGAAAAGCTTAGGAACTGAGCAGTTTCTCTTCTTTCCGGCGTTGCTGTTTATAGATTAGTAGTATGTGTTTACAATTTTTTGTTTTAAATACTTCCATTCATATAATATAGTTTTCTATATAATTCAGACTCGTCTAATAGTGTTTTATGCGTACCGCTGTTTTCTATTTTACCGTCTTGGAATACAAGCACTCTATCACATTCCTCAACAATCCCCTCTAACTTATGTGTTGTAATAATGATTGTATCATTTTTATACGCTTTTAAAATATTTTTGAATACATACGTTGACGTAATTGTGTCCAATGCCGAAAATGCTTCATCCAAAATCAAAATTGGTCTATGCATCAAAAAAACACGTGCTAACATCAATCTTTGTTTTTCTCCACCTGAAAGATTTTCTCCATTCTCACTTAAAACAGTATCTAACCCACTTGATAACTTGTCAACCATTTGTTTTAACCCGACTTCTTCTAAAGCATCATAGATTTCCTCATCCGTTATCTGCTCATCAAATAATTTTAAATTATCCCGTATCGTTCCGGCAAAAATTCCGGTATCCTGAAATACCATTTGAATCAGCTCCCGCAAATTTGTAATTGATAATTCCATCAAATCCTTACCATCGATAAATACCTGATTTTTATTAATCTCATAAAATCCTGCCAGAATATCATATAATGTGCTTTTTCCGGAACCTGAAATCCCTACAAGAGCAATGTGTTCTCCTTTTGTGATTTTTCCCGATATATTATGCAATACTTCTTTATTTTGATAGGAAAAAGTTAAATTTTTAATTAGAATTTCTTTTTCATAACGAATTTGTTGTTCTTTTTCCGCTCTAGGATTTTCTTCCTTTTCTTCCAGAATCTGCGAGATCTGATTCACTCCGACAGATACTTGCTGAAATTGCTGATAAAAGTCAAAAAAATTTAACATCGGATCAATCAGAATTCCATTATACATCATTAATGCCGATAAACCACCGATGGATAACTCATTATTTTTCACTTGAACACAGCCATAAATCATAATAAATGCAATTAATAGCATAAATAAAGCAGAATACAGGCGATCAATTAACATCGTATATTTATTCAGCTTCAAAGACTCTTTTGCCAACGCTGTACTCGAATCTTCTACCTTTCCGAAATATGCCTTTTCTTTTTTTAAAAGCTTTAACACTTTAATATTTTTAATTCCTTCTTGAAAATCATTCCATAACTGTTCTTTGCAGTCTCTTTGCTTTTTTGTCAAATTTCGTATTGGAGTACCGCTTTGCAATGACAAAAAAATCAACAAAACTCCTATCGGAATCATCCATAAAGCAACAGCAACACTAATCGAAGAAATGAAATAAAATCCAAGTATAAATTGAAACACATTTAACGTTAAAAATATGATTGGAGTCAGTACCCCTTCAACTGTAATCTCACTGTCTTGGATCAGCCTAAGCATAATATCCCCTGAATTATTCTTTTCAAAATATCCCAGCGGCAAACGTAAAATCTTTTCATACAATTCCATTCGTATATTATGCCCTATACCTGTTTCCAGTTTTGCAGTTAATCTATTAACTGCACCACCCAAAATAACCCAGACCACTTGAGTTAAAAAATAAATTCCTCCTAACACCAAAACACATGTTATCGTAAAATTTTCTTCTACCGTATCGATTAACTTCTCAATAATTTTTAATGGAAATGTCCCAAAGAAACTATTTAGAATTAAAAGCAAAACCAGTACAATGACTTTTCTTTTATGTAATGTAACGTATTTTAACATTACTTTATAACCATTTTTCACAGTAAAATTCCTCCTCATGCCTCTTTACTTCTTATCTTCACATGAAAACCAAATATGGATGCCAAACCATCCTTCCTTCATTTCCGCCTGGATCTCTCCGTTCATTTTTTCTACAAAGCCTTTCGCGATAGACAAACC
>CAUCYJ010000226.1:0-3801 GCA_958446945.1 uncultured Lachnospiraceae bacterium
CAACGGCACCGTAACTCCCGGATGGCAGACTGAGGCTGATGGAACCCAGAAGTATTTAAAACCGGATGGAACCTATATTACCGGATGGCTTACTCTGGATGAGGATCAGTATTACATGGATGAGAATGGGGTAATGCTTAAGGATACTATTACACCGGATGGACATTATGTAACCGCAGAAGGAAAGCGAGTGTCCTATATGCCGGGCTGGTTCCAGGATAAGGATGGCTGGCGTTATATCCAGAAGAATGGCTATTATATGGCTAATACATGGTATCAGGATACCGATGGAAAATATTATTACTTCAATATGGCTGCTTTGATGGAAGTAAATACCGATACACCGGACGGTTATCATGTAGATGAGAACGGTGTTTGGGATGGAAATGCTTCCGCACAAATAAAAGAGACTGTAAATCTTGGCCCCGGTGTTTCCAAAGGTTGGGAACCTGTTGACACGGGCTGGAAATTCAAACAGGAAGATGGCACTTATCTTATTAACAGCTGGAAGCAGGGGCAGGACGGAAAGTGGTACTACCTCAATGAAGACGGATGGATGCTGAAAGATACAACTACACCTGATGGATTCTATGTAGACGCAGATGGTGTCTGGGACGAAAATACAGCAAATTGACAGCAAATAACGGCATATAAAAAACAGGGTAAAGACTATTTCTGTTATAAAGAGAAATAGAAAATTACCCTGTTTTTATAATAGCTGTATCAATAATGTTTACTGTTCCATAGTTTTTGACGCTGAAAAAGTAACTTTATCAACAGGCTCTTTTCTTCATAGTCTCAACTTTGAAACGATCTCCAACGCTCATATTAGAGAGATTGCAGACCTGTTCTCTCCTTGTTTTACAAAATTATTCTGCAGGAGACATTCCATCCCATAAGCCTTCTGCATCAACATAATATCCATCCGGTGTAGTTTGGTTTTTCAGCATATTTCCATTATATCCAAGATAATACCAACCACCATCTGCACTTTGACGCCAGTCATTTACTGTATATTCACCATTAGAATCGATATACTTCCAATCATCTGCAATCTTAATCCAGCCAGTGGTATTTGTTCCAGCCGGTCCAACATTTTCTTTATTTACATTTGCAGAAGGATTTCCATCCCATGCACCATCTTCTCCTACATAGTATCCATCTGGGGTTGTAGTATTAACAACCATATTGCAAGCAAGATTAAAATAATATGATTTTCCGTTATCTGTCACCCAGTCATTAGCTACATAATAACCATTTTTCTGAATATAACGCCAATTTCCGTCTACCTGTTTCCAACCGGGAAGATATGAGGTTTTTTCGCCATTTGCATTTACATAAATCCCATCCGGAGTGATAGTGTCTGTCAGCATTACACCATTTTCATCAAAATAATAACTTTCCTCCTCCAGGCGCATCCATGTATTTGTTACAAAGGTGCCATCATAATTACGGTATTTTTTGTTTGTGCCATCTATAAACCACCCAGAAGTAACGGTTCCGTCATATGCACCTGCATCTGAGCCATCTACATTAATTAAATATTTGCGGACTTCCGGTGGGAGAGAAGAAATATCGGTTCCATCCGGAAGATGAACCACATCAATGTAGCGTTCATTTGTGTCCATGTTTTTGTTGTTTGTCAGAAGAGTGATTTGCAGGGTAGGCTGTATTCCATCGGGGATTTGGCTCTCATTGTCTGGTACTGCCCATATACCGTTATAATTTACCAAATCCGGTACTGTTCCCCATGGCCGTGCTGCTGAATTAGGGTTGAAGGTATAATTATAATCATAACCTCTTTTTAAAATAACATCAGATTCTGTCAACGTATTTCCGCCAACTAGAATGGCAAATGCGCGTCCATTTCCACAGTCTACCGGACGCCACTCGAAAAGATACGCTCCGCAAGGTTCCATGGTAACAGTGGCGGATGCCGCTGTATCTGCAAAAACAGCAGCAGGTGAAATTACAGCCAAAGCTACAGACAGTCCAATAATTGTAAACCATTTTTTCTTCATGCACTCAATTTCCTTTCGTGTGTTTTTGTATAAAGAAAGCGCTGCAACCAATCAGTTACAACGCTTCCCCCAGATTATTAAATTATATGGAATTAGTCCTCAACATAAAGGTGCTTGATTGTTCCGTTGGTATCAGTTACATAGTTGTAATCGTTACCATCTTTGCTCTTGCCCTTCTTGTCGATGATTTTACCAGATGTATTTACCAGAATATACTCAACGTTTCCTCCGGTTGGCAATGTAATGCTGTAAGATTCAGTCAAATCTTTTGCCTTCTTAGTAGCACCATTTCCAATAGCCACATCTGCCTCATCTGCTACTCCGTTAACAAGGTTAGAGCTTACACTACCACCTTCATTTACAACATCTTCCATAAATGCCTTGGCATCATCCAGTTTTACATAAGTTGTATATGTGTCAGTGCTGCCAATCTTTGTCTTTTCTTCTTTCTTTACAACCTGATATTTTTCATCAGATCCGGCTTTTAACAGCATACCAGACTGGTACAGCTTGTCATCCTTCTCACCGGTTAAGCCAGCGCCCTTCTTACCACCAGATTTCTGGAAGTAGAAGTTCTGATTTTCACCATCAATAGACACTGACAGCTTTCCGGTTCTCATAGCGCCATCTTCTCCGTCACCGAAATAGTAGCACTTATAACCATTGCCCTCATAATAATTAGCTGCATTGGCAAGGAAATCATCTTCATTGTCAAATGGATAGCTTCCATCATCATCAGCCTTTACAAGGAGATCATTATCATTTTCAAGGATGAACTTCAGGCCGCTAAGCATACGTCCATCATTACGGAACGCATATTTTTTGCCCTTGATAGTCTTGAATTCACCGGCATACAGGTTGCCGCTTCCATCTGCATAGTACCATGCATCTTCATCATCATCATATTTTTCTGCATTGATCATTTCAGCAGAAACAACCTTGAACCAACCCTTGCTTACACGGGCGCCATCTTCAACGCTGTTGAAGTACTTCCATACACGTGTGTACTGTGCATCATTTCCAGCACCATTCAGAGCTGAGGTTGCATTTGCTCTGGTTGCAACAACCTGGTTTCCGGATGCAACATGGATTGTAGTACCTGCTTCTGATAAGCTTGCAGTGAAATTATCTCCGTAACCATTAACCTTAGACAGATCCTTATCATTGAGAGACCACTCAGCTACCATTGCGCCGTAATTATCGAAAGCATACTTCTTACCGTTGATAGTTTTATCCTTGGTATTGCCATCAGCAGATTCAGCAGCTACTTTCTTACCATTGGACTTAAAGTAGAACCAACGTGTCTGATCTTCATCATCAGTGAACGCAGCACCTGTGTACTTATAGCTGCTGTTGCTTTCAGCATCACTATAGGTGATATCTAACTGTAACCATCCAGTGGTCATTGCACCATCATCTGCGCTACCGAAATAGTAATCACCGGTTTCAAATGCATTTCCGTCTGTATCGTCAATATGAGATGGATCATCTTCATTTACCCAGCCCCACAGCATCTTGCCTTCGTCATCGAAAGCGTACTTCTTGCCGTTGATGGTCTTTAAAGCAACCTTGCTGTTATCGCCATTCTTTAAAGCCTTACCATTAGCCTGGAAGTAATACCAGTTCTGATCTGGCTCGTCGTCATTTCCAGCATCCTCATTCTCAATAGCAACCCACTGATTGGAAGCCATTACGCCGTTGATATCTACATAGTAGTAATCATCGCCGTCCTCGATGAGCTGATCGATTGCCATCTCACCGTCGCTGTCCAGGTAATACC
>CAUCYJ010000227.1:0-3787 GCA_958446945.1 uncultured Lachnospiraceae bacterium
AAAATCCAAATTGCTTCCTGATACTCTGACTTCATATCCAAATTTTGTTTTATATACCAAAAGAAACAGCAAAATAGTTACGCCGATTGCAATCAAATAACCAACATGAAATTTTGTTCCTTGCATCAAAGTTTTCAGTTTTGCCGTTGACTGATATGGCAAAGAAGCGAAAGTTCCCGCTTCCCTATCTGCTAGAAAACTTGTAACAATATAAATGCCAAAAAAGAAAAATACATAATTCAACATAAGAGAAGTTACCAATTCATTCGCATGAAACCGAACTTTCAGCAATGCTGGTATACTTCCAATCACTCCTCCAATCACCGCAGCACAAACCATGATAACAATTGGATGAATAGCTGCTGGCATAGAAGTATTAATTGCCATTGCAGCAGTAACAACAGCTCCTGTAAACAAACATGCATCTGCGATCATGGAAAAATTTCCAGATCTAAATACTAAACTTAAAGCAAGTCCTGTAAAAATCAATGGCACACTGCTTGCAAAAACATCAAAAAAATGGCGTTTACTCTGCAATGGTCCAAGAAATAAATTATAGCTCGCAGTTCCTGGTTCCTGACTTACAGAAAAAATAATCACTATCGATAAGAGCATCGCAATTGCAAACGCACTGAGAAATCGAATCACAGTAAATTTTTTATTCACAACAAGCACCTCCTATCTGTTCTTTCGAATCTTCTTTTACACCTAACATATATAATCCCAATTCATGTTCAGATGTATGTTTCACATCATCAATATAGCCAACAAATTTGCCTTCATGCATAATCAAAATAGAATCACTTAAAGACAAAATTTCACTCAAATCAGCAGAAACTAACAGAATCGCTTTTTTCTCTCGGCGCATTTCTACAATTTTCTTTCTAATAAACTCAATCGCTCCTACATCAATACCTCGTGTTGGCTGATTCATAATCAAAAGATCTGGATTATAATCAAACTCTCTACCTACAATCAGTTTTTGGACATTTCCACCAGAAAGTTCAGATATAGACTGACTTGGCTGATCGAACTTTACGAGAAATTCATCCAAAATTCTTTTCGCATAGGCAGTTACCTTCTTACCATCTATTAATCCGCTGCTCCGAAGTTGACTCGTATAATAGACCTTGGAAATCGCATTATCTTCCAATGAAAGTTTCGGTGCGCTTCCATAACGCAGGCGATCTTCTGACACATGAGAAATCCCCGCTTCCTGACGCTTTCTAACATCAAAGCAAGAAATATCATTGCCATTCAAGAAAACCTGTCCTTTTTGAGGTTTTAATGTACCAACAATCGCTTCTACTAATTCAGACTGCCCGTTCCCATCAATTCCTGCAATTCCCAAAATCTGTCCCTCTCGAATAGAAAAAGAAACATGATTCAAACGTGTTTTCCCAAAAGAATCTGCATAAAAAAGATCCTTCGCACGAAAAATCTCTTTACCAAAATCAGCCTCTTCTTTTTCTATGTCTAAACTGACATCTCGCCCTACCATTAATTTAGAAATTTCTTGTTCTGTTAAGTCAGAAATCTCATACGTTCCCATCGTTTTTCCATCTCGAAGAATCGTCATACGATTACACAGTTCTTTTACTTCATTTAATTTGTGGGAAATAAAAATAATGGTGTGGCCACTGTCTCGTAACAATTTTAACTGTTCAAACAATTCTTCTGTTTCTTGCGGAGTTAATACAGCAGTTGGCTCATCTAAAATTAAAATATGCGCGCCACGATATAACGCTTTTAATATTTCCAATTTCTGGCGCATTGCAAGAGAAATATTTTTTACTTTTTCCGTAGAAATCACATTCAGATTATATTTTTCCGAAAGTTCTTTGGTAATCTGAACTGCTTTCTTTCGATCTACTTTCCAAGCATTTCCTGTTTCTGACCCAAGAATCAGATTTTCTGCAACAGTCATAGACGGGACCTGCATGAAATGCTGATGAACCATCCCTAAACCAGCTGCGATTGCATCACTGGAAGATGAAAAATGTACTTCTTTTCCATCAACAAAAATAGCACCTTCTGTTGGAGCAAGCATACCGAATAGCATTTTCATCAAAGTAGATTTTCCGGCTCCATTTTCTCCAACAAGCGCATGAATTTCTCCTTTGCGTACGGAAAGATTTACATTATGATTTGCCACAACTCCACCTGGATAAACTTTTGTTATATTTTTAGCTTCTAATATATTACTCTGTTCCATAGTTGTTCCTTTCTACTATAAAAAAATAAATCTTCTGTTTACATTCCCTGCGGCAAAACATCTTTGTCCAAATACAGTTTATGAAAACAGAAGATTTGATTATGAGCAATTATCTATTGTGCATTCCCGATGATTTCTTTTAATTTTGACTCGTCCATACCAAAAGCTGTATCTACTTTTACTTCCCCTTCAAGTAATTTTGCTTTTGCATCATCTACTGCTTTGCGTACATCTTCTGGAACAACAGACTGGTAAATAGAATTATCTGCAAGGCCTACTACATCATCTTCCATTCCCAGTACTTCATGTTTACCATAAGGAAGTTCATCATTGAAAGAACGTTCTACTGCCTTAACGATACTTCCTCCTACATCTTTGATTGCAGAAGAAATAATATAATCTGCTTCCGGTTTTCCATCATAAGCAAGTGCCTGATCAGAATCAACACCTATGATATACTTCTGACTCTCTGCCGCTGCTTCGATTGCACCTACAGAGGCAGGTCCGGCTGCAACAAATACAACATCTGCTCCTGAAGAATACTGAGTCAATGCTAACTCTTTTGCTGTTGCTGAATCTACATAAGAACCTACATAAGATACCAGAACTTTAATATCCGGATTAACAAAACGTGCTCCTTCAATAAATCCAACTGCTGAGTCATTAATAACCGCTGCGGTATCTTTTGCTCCTACAAATCCAATTGTTGCATCTGGGTTTGCATGTTCCATATCAGATGCCGTTGCTGTTGCTGCCAATACACCCGCAAGAAACGCCCCTTCATTTTGTTTGTAACTCATGGAATAAACATTGCTAAGATCTCCTACTGAATAGTCGATATCTGTATCATAAATGATATATTTTTTATCTGGATAATCCTGAGCAACTGTCTCCGTGATCTCTTTCATATCCCAAAGACCTGTTACAATAATATCTGCATCCGATTCTGATGCATCCATTAAAGACCCTTCAAATTTCGTCTTATCATTTCCCATTTCAATCAGTTCATATTCTACCTTATCCCCTAATACTTCCGGTAGATTTTTCATACCGGCCTGAGCAGAATCATTAAATGCTTTATCCCCAAACGATCCTGTTACTAATAATGCCACTTTTACTTTATCATCCGAAGCACTTTTAGAACCCTCCTTCTTGGAAGCTTCTCCATTGCCCCCACAACCAGCAAGCATTACTGTTGCCATCCCCATTGCTACAAAGCTACATAACCATTTTCTTTTCATTCCTCTTTCTCCTTTGTGTATTTCATTGACTTATTTAAACTATTTAAAGTTTCTAAATAAGTTTTTTTACTCATTACAGGCTGAAATGCCTCTTTAATCTGATAAGCAGCCTTCCCCTGATCCGATAATAAATCTACCAACGCATCTGCGAAATAATGAGCCGGAACCTGGTATGCCTGTTCGATATCTGCTGTTTTAAAGTCTGTTCCATGAATGGATCCGGAAAATCCAGCAATTCCAATCTCAACTGTCGGCCACATCATAGAAATATCACCCATATCTCCTGAAGCAAAACCGTGAGTTCCTTGTGCAATCATTCTTTCCGGTATAT
>CAUCYJ010000228.1:0-3781 GCA_958446945.1 uncultured Lachnospiraceae bacterium
TCAGGACAGTGATTTAACAGTTGCTAAATACATTGATCAGGTTGCAAAAGCTAACAACGCTAAAATCACAGTTAAGAAATTCGTTCGTTTTGAGACAGGAGAAGGTCTTGAGAAGAAGAGCGAAGACTTTGCTGCTGAAGTAGCTGCTCAGATGGGAAACTAGTGCGAACTTTGCATTAAATATTTATAGAATAAACCCTTATAAATAGTGTGTATACGCTGTTTGTAAGGGTTTTTCTGTAAATTCGAAAAGAGAAGTGGATTTAGGATATTTTTTTATAAGATGAAAAAGCGGATAGAGAGGAACCGATGAATATACAAATTTTTGGAACGAAGAAATGTAATGATACAAAGAAAGCAGAGCGTTTTTTTAAAGAGAGAGGAATTAAATTTCAGTTTATCGATATGAAAGAAAAAGGAATGAGCAAAGGAGAGTTCAATTCTGTTGCACAGGCAAATGGCGGCCTGGAGAATATGATCAACTGGCATGGAAAAGACCAAGATATACTTGCGCTTATTAAATATATAGCAGAGGAAGATAAACTGGAAAAGATTTTGGAGAATCCACAGGTAATAAAAACCCCGGTAGTCCGAAATGGAAAGCAGTCTACATTGGGATACTGTCCGGAAGTATGGAAAGAGTGGAAATAAAACAAGAAGAGCGATGCGTGTATTTTCAGTATTTACAAGGAAGAACCTTGATGTATAATAATAAATAAATAAAGAATTTTCAAATTATATGCAATATAAAGATAATCAGGAATTATCTAAATATGTCAAAGAAGTAAAGGAGTAAAGCGATGTTAGAGACAGGAATAAAAGCGCCGGAATTTACACTTCCGGATCAAAATGGAGAAATGCACAACTTAACAGACTACAGAGGGAAAAAGGTTATTTTATATTTTTACCCAAAAGATAATACACCTGGATGTGCAAAGCAAGCGTGTGGATACAGTGAGCGTTCTCAACAGTTTGAGGAAAAGGAAATTGTAGTAATTGGAATTAGCAAGGACAGCGTTGCATCCCACAAGAGATTTGAGGAAAAACAGGGATTAACGTTTACGATTCTTTCAGATACGGAGTTGGAAGCAATAAAGGCATATGATGTATGGAAAGAAAAGAAAAATTACGGAAAAGTATCAATGGGAGTTGTCAGAACAACGTATGTCATTGATGAAGAAGGGATGATTGTTTATGCCAACGACAAAGTAAAGGCAGCAGATGATCCGGAAAAAATGCTAGAATATCTTATTGGTGAAAACTAAAAAGATAGTGATACACTTATTGACGGATGAAACGAGATTTGCTATAATACATAGCACTAAGAATTTTAGGAGGTAAAATTAGCACAATGGACGATAGCGATAGTAACGCTGACCCGAATCAAGAAAATAATTTAAATGAATGATATAGATCAAGGCATGGTTCTTGCAAGTTTTAATGCAGGGGTCATGTCTTGTGTTGTTTATTTTAGAGAAATATTTAATTGAGAAAGAGGTTAGTAATAGTTATGGATAATACTTTAATTTTTTTATTATTGTTGCAGATAATACTGATTGCGTTGAATGCCGTTTTTGCAAGCGCAGAGATAGCAGTACTTTCAATAAATGAAATGAAACTGGAACGAATGGCAGAACAAGGCAATCAGCGTGCAAAAAGATTGTTTCGCTTGGTGAAAGAACCGGCAAGATTCCTTGCTACAATTCAGGTTGCAATTACACTTTCGGGATTTTTGGGAAGTGCATTTGCAGCAGATAATTTTTCAGAGCCGCTGGTAGATTGGATTTTGTCATTAGGAGTAAAGATTCCGCGAACAACGCTGGATGCCTGTTCGGTCATCGTGATTACGTTGATTTTGTCTTATTTCACATTGGTTTTTGGAGAATTAGTTCCAAAGCGAATTGCTATGAAAAGATCAGAACAATTGGCTCTTGGTATATCAGGTTTGGTAAGTGGTATTTCAGTTATATTTAAACCGCTGGTTTCTTTTTTGTCGATTTCAACAAATTTTGTATTGCGTTTATGTGGAATTGATCCAAACGAGGAAGAAGATCAAGTAAGTGAGGAAGAAATCAGAATGTTAGTGGATGTGGGAAGTGAAAAGGGAGCGATTGCACATCAGGAAAAAGAATTTATCCAAAATGTTTTTGAATTTAATGACACGATGATTGAAAATATTGCGACACATCGAACAGATGTTGTGATGCTTTGGATAGAAGACGATATGGATTCCTGGAAGGAAACAATTCATAACAGCCGACATACACGTTTTCCAATCTGTGAGGGATCACCGGATCACGTAATTGGTGTGTTGAATACAAAAGAGTATTTTCGTACAGCAGATAAAAGCCGGGAGAATATTTTAAGAACCGCAGTTCATACTCCGTATTTTGTATTGGAAACAACACGAGCGGACGTTGTATTTAAAAATATGAAATTAACAAAGCATTCGATGGCGATTGTGATTGATGAGTATGGAGGTATGACAGGGATTGTAACACTGTCTGATTTGATAGAAGAACTGGTGGGAGATTTAAGCGATGAGTTTTCGGATGATAAAGGCAGTGAACCGGAATTAAAAAGGATTAATGATGGGATATGGAGGATTCGCGGTAATATTGAATTGTGCGTTTTGGAAGAGACGCTTGGGCAGAAACTGATATCATCGGAGTTCGATACACTTACAGGTCTTGTATTTGATGAACTTGGTATAATTCCGGAAGATGGTGAGCGGGATATTGAAATTGAGATTCAAAACCTTCAGATTCAGATAAAATGTATTAAAGATCATCAGATTGAAGAAGCGATAATTGAAATAATAAGTTAGGAAGAGTTGTGTGATTTGTTTGAAAAGACGTGTAGAATAACATTGCTAAGAGCTGCAGAATCAGTTAAAATGAGAGAGGGAAAATAATCTAAGTTCTTTTTTAGAAAATTAGATAGTATTTGATGGGAAGGATGAAAAAATTGGCAATTACGGTAAAGGATGTGCTTGAGATTGCACAATCGAAGGGATGCATTCTTGCAGCAGGAGAAGAAAGGTTGAATAGAGTTGTTCGATATGTAGATTGTATGGAAATTCCTAATATGGAAGCTTGGATGCGACCGAATGTACTTTATATTACAACGGGGTATGCATATAGTGGAACAAAGGAAGGGATTTTATCATTGATCCGAAGCTTGAATGATGCGAAGGCCGCAGCTTTAGCAATTAAATCTCGATTTATTGGGCAATATTTGAACGACGTATTAGAACTGGCAAAAAATTTTCAGTTTCCAATCATAATTATGCCGGAAGAACTGGCTTTTGTAGAATTAAATTATGCAGTGATGGAAGCACTCGTAAAGTCTCAAAATAATGATGTAATGAAATTGCAGTTTGAAAAGTATAATCGTCGGGAACTGAATCGGCAATTTTTTGTGGATCTTCTAGCAGGCAATATTGTATGTGAAGAAGAGTGTAATCATCGTATAGGAGAACTGAAATGGCCAAAATCGCCGTATCGCGTGATGCTGGTAGAGATTGGAGGAGTAGGAAAATATATAAAATCACTTTCGGAAGAAAAAACGGAAGAAGTATACGAGAAAATTGAAAAAATTATTAAAGAAATATTGCAGAAAGAGAAGTATTCAGCAGTAGTTTTGTCAAACAATAGTATTTTTCCGTGTATTATAAAATGTGACGTATCAGAATTGCAAAAAGAGCAATTTGAGCAGATTCAAGAACAGATTTCAAAAAAAATGGACTGCGATGTGAGTATTGGGATATCTAGTGAGGGAA
>CAUCYJ010000229.1:0-3778 GCA_958446945.1 uncultured Lachnospiraceae bacterium
AACAGGGCAACTCGTTTCATCTGCAATAATCCACTCATCGGATGCCACATTCAAAAGAGTATAATCAACTCTCTGTGTTTCTCTAATATCAAGAAGTTCTCCCTGATCAGAATCCTGTGATCTACACTGAATCATTACCGTCTGTTTTTCTTTGTCCCAATACCAATAGCCGCCCCAAGATGGAAGTTTTACTTTCTTACCTTCTTTCATTTCTCTTAACGCTTCTGTAAATTTCATAGCTTTTCAATTTTCCTTTCTTAAAAATGGACATAAGAAAACCACCTGTCATTGCTGACTGGTGGTTGTTATGACTCATACGATATTTTTTCTTTAAATATTCCTTTTAGGAAATTGTCCCTCTGCGCACCATATAATCTCATAATATGCCTTTTGGGAGCATCTTCTGTTTTAGGTACCTTAGTTACTTCAACTACATCTTCCGTAAAACGGAAAACAACTTCTCCAGTAATATCATTAACAGTTCCGCCGTATGCATACGTTACGGAATCATTTGTATTTTTCACATAGTTACAATAAACCATACGGCTCACCATCCTCTCTTAAATCTTCAATCAACTTCGCTTCCCAATCATATTCTTTCTTCGCCAGTTCATGCGCCTCTGCTATAGTCAAATTATACTTCTTTTCAACTTGACTTTCAAGTAATTCGTGCTTCAAAAGTAAGATATCTCTTTCTTCAGGCGCTCCTTCATATAGCCGTTTCCATGCAACCGCCATATCGTAATCTGGATACAACATACCATATCCATCATATTTTTGATGCTTGTTAAAGAATATATGCCGTTTGATCTGCTGTATATCTTCTTTCTTGAATCCAGAATTATCAGCAATTACACTCACATCATTCCTTCGACTTATTTTCCTGTATTCTTTCGATGCAGCATTATCTTTCTTGTCCTCCACATCATAAGGTTTATACCACTTTCCTCCAGTTATATTCTTCCCTCCAGACTGAACCCTCTTACTTTTCAACTTCTCCCATTCTTCCGTAGTACCGCCACTATCCAGATAATCCAGCCATGCTTCGTACTCTTCGTTGTCTTCCCACGCTGCAACAGAACAATGACAAGATGGATGCATTGGAGGAGCATTTTCTCCCGGCATCATATCTTTAACCTTAAAATGTTTTCCATCCAAAACCTTGCATACATTGCACACATCCCCTTTTCCACATGCTATGTACTCATAGTATTCAAAGCCATTCCTCTCAAAAGATTGCTTCTGCGCTTCTGACTGGACTCTTGCAAGCTCTGTGATCATAAGGCGTTCTGTATTGTATTGGTTGACTCCAAATAGCTTTTTCAGATGTCTTGCCAAATCTCTCGGATGTTTTCCCCGGATAAGCCCCTGCTGCAGAAGCTTTGATAGCTCCGCGTTCATCATATCCTGGTACATCCAGATGCGATCAGAGAACTTCGCGTTGTGAAACGAGGTATTTACAATTGCATATGTTTTCTTTTCATTCTGCGGAACACTCTTTCCGAGAATTCCAGTCTGCTGTTTAAACTCTTCCAGCGTCCGATCCATCGACTTTTCATCAAAGAATTTTTGAAGCTCATCAAATCCATGGACCTGCTACAGGCGGATTCCAATCTTGAATATTTCTAATTGTTTCATTTTTATAGCATGTGTCGTTCCACGGGTATGAATGGGGATGACACAATAAAAATATTTGGTGAAGAAGAAAAAAGTTTGCCGTTAGATACCTGAAAGTCATTTTAACGAAAATTCATAAATAATTGTTCATAGATTTGTAAGAAAGAAATGAATAAAAAGTCCAGCAAAATCTTGGTAAGAATTGTGAATATTTATTTGTAAAAAATGCGTTATAATATGAAAAAATGGTAAGGGAGATTGCTGTTATGGTGAAAGGAAATGGGAAATTTGATTTTAATAAGTTGGTTAAGTTTCCAATGCCCTCCAGAGCTAATCACGCATCTAAGATTAAAGTGGACTCGAAGGGAGAGGTTTATTTTAGTAAATCAATCATAGATGGTGTGCGTCGAGATAATGAAGGAATGAAAGTTGACTTTCGACATTCGGAGGACTATCATACTATTGCGATTAAACCGGAGCAGGAAGGTGATTTTCGCATCCCCAAGGCAGGAACAATGAAATATAAAGAATGGAAAGATGCGATGCAGAATTTTGGATACTTATTGCCGGCAATTTATTGTGGGGAATGGAATAAGGAGCAGGGAATATGGATTGGAGTGCTTCAGGAAGTGTCAGAGGCTCCGGAAGTTTAGAAAATGAGGCAGGCCTATGAAAAAACAGCAGGAAATGTCAGCGTATGAATTTGCTCAGATGAACAAATTCGTGGATCGTTTGTATCAGCAATAAGGACAAGGGTTAGAGCAAGAGGAATGTCAGAGTATTGCATGGTTAGAATATATAAAGACACGAAAAGAGCTGGGGGAATTCTATAACAGAGAATTACTGTGGATAAATGCGAGAAAGGCCATTGTGGAAGCGTTCCAGAAAGAACGGAAGAGCAGGACTTGTAAATACAGGCTGGAAGGAATGTTATCGCTGAATATGACATTTGAGGAAGGAAAGGAGCCTGTTTATTCAAGATTATTTCCGATACAGGGAAATTTTGTAAATACAAGTTGTTTTTGGATGGATATGAGAAAATGTGGAGAATTATCGTATCAGATTCTGCGGCATCTTTATCGCGGAGAGGCAGACTGGGAAATTATTCGGGCGCTTCGGCTTACGATAGATCAGTATTTTCAAATAAAGTATGAACTGCGGGAAATGCTTATGGAATATGAAGAATTCTCAGATGCAGAGATTTAGGAAAAGTATAGAGGATACTGGGAGAAAAGTGAGGGCTTGAAAATGTTGCTGATAATAGTTTTTGGGGGGGGAATAGAATTGCTTTTTTTAAAGCTTTGTTACAACAAACTGCTAAAACCGGAATTATTGGGACTGCATTTGGGGAGAGAGTTAAGAAGAGAAGCTATTATCAATATCAGATTTAAGAAAGCTATTTTCTTTTAGAAAGGGGATTGATGAAATGAGATTGAAGAACGTATTAATTGTTGTAGAAGATATTGAGAAATCGAAACAGTTTTATCATGATTTATTTGGATTGGATACGATATTAGAGCAAGAGGGAAATCTAATGTTAACGGAAGGACTTGTGCTTCAGGAGAAGAAGATCTGGAAAGAGGCGTTGGGCAAAGAGGTAATTCCGAACAATAATGCCTGCGCTTTGTATTTTGAAGAAACGGATTTAGATAGGCTTCTTCAGAAACTGGAACACAGCTATCCTTCTGTTCAGTATGTGAATCAGTTAGAAACATTTAGTTGGGGACAAAAAGTGGTTCGGTTTTATGATCCAGATGGTAATCTGATTGAAGTTAGAACTCCTATAGTATAATATAGTGTATATAGAGGAACAGGGGATTATGCAGCGATAGAAACCAGTCAATTAAGAAAAGGGAGATAATTATGTATCGGATTAAAAATTTTATGGAAAATGATGATGTGAATGTAATTGATTCTTTAGGAGCATTTTCGGTAGTAGAATATCAAAAAGATTTGAGTGTGATGCCGGAGACTGCTATGGAAGCATATTATGCAAGTCAGATGAATGTGCGTAAAAGACAGGTTGTCTGTGATGTGGGAAAAGCAAATGTGACAGTGCAGGCAGGAGCGATGCAGTGGATGGTCGGAGATGTGAAGGCGACGACAGGATTGAAAGGTGTGGGAGATTTATTTGGGAAAGCAGTCCGTGGTTCTGTGACGG
>CAUCYJ010000230.1:0-3775 GCA_958446945.1 uncultured Lachnospiraceae bacterium
TGTTCGTACACTGACCGACAGCATCCCAAAGGATATTATGATGATTCAGGAAATCATTGGAACCGGAGAAATCGCAATTTCTGATCATCGTTCTTCACAGCCGACTTTTGAGGAATTTGCGCGTGTCGTTGCGGATACAAGACTTGGCGGTGTTCTTTCCGGGAAAGCTGGTATTGTAAATGTTCATCTTGGCGACAGTCCGAGATGCTTAGATCTTATTGAACGAGTGGTAGATGAGACAGAGATACCGGCTTCTCAAATACTGCCAACACATATCAAGCGAAATGAGATGCTTTTTGGCAAGTCGATTGAGTATGCGCTGAAAGGCGGAGCAGTAGACTTTACCGGAAATGAAGATATTGACTATTGGGAAACTATCTGTGATGAGGTACGTGTATGTAATGGTATCAAACGGATGCTGGATGCAGGAGTAAATCCTGACCGTATGACAATTTCTTCTGATGGACAGGGAAGCCTTCCGATGTACAGTAGTGATGGTGAATTCCTTGGAATGGGCGTTGGACAGTCCAGCTGCCTTCTGAAGGAAGTAAAGGAATGTGTATTTAAAACAGAAATTCCTTTAGAAATAGCTATTTCTACAATTACACCTAATCCGGCAGATATTCTTCGCCTCAAAGGAAAAGGTAAGGTTGAAGAAGGCTATGATGCTGACCTTTGTATTCTTGACCAGGAACTTCAGCTTGTTGAAGTAATTGCAAAAGGGAATACAGTTTATACAAAATAAAGTATATTGATGTTAAAAGCACCAGTCATTCAGTTGGCTGGTGCTTTTTGCAATATTAAATTCACTTTAATAAGCACTTTATGATATAATGGGCTCGTAGTCTTTTACAGACATAAGAACGGGTATAAGGAGAATATAGTATTGATTAATCAGACAGCGAAGAAGATTTTGAAAGCTCTGTCTTTTGATGGTGTGGAAGTAGAAGCGTTTCGTCATATGGCGGATTTAAAACGATTGGATCCGATGAAGATTTTTTATAAAAAAATAGATGAGAAAATATATAACGGGAGTCATGCAGTCCCGATTCGTATTTTCTTTCCAACTGAAAAAAGTTTTCGTGAGAGTGAAGAAAAGAAACATAATATTCAAGATAAAAAGATGCTTTTGTTTATACATGGCGGCGGCTGGGTTACGGAGAGTATCGATAATTATGAAAGAATTTGTGCCCGGCTTGCTAATGCAACCGGACAATATGTAGTTGCAGTTGAATACCGACTGGCACCGGAAGATAAATTCCCGGCAGGTCTGGAAGATTGTTATGCCGTTGCGAAAACATTATATTCCGGAGATTTTATGCTCAACATAAAACCCGAAAATATTACATTGATCGGAGATAGTGCCGGAGGGAATCTTTGTGCAGCATTATCTTTGATGGCTAGAGATTGTGGAGAATTTATGCCAAAAAGACAGATACTGATCTATCCGGCTACATATAATGATTATACAGAAAATTCACCATTTCCATCTGTTAAGGAAAATGGAACAGATTATCTTTTGACAGCTGGGAAGATGCAGGATTATATTGATCTTTATGCGAGAAATAAAGAGGATAAGAAGAATCCTTATTTTGCACCATACATAGCAGAAGATTTAGCGAATCAACCTGATACATTGATTCTTACATGTGAATTTGATCCACTTCGAGATGAAGGGGAAGCATATGGGAAGCGCTTAAAAGAGGCTGGAAATTATGTGGAGATACATCGGATCAAAGATGCATTACATGGATATTTTGCGTTGGGGATCAAGCAGCTTCATGTACAGGAAAGTTTCACCTATATCAATGAATTTCTGAAAGAGGAAACACTGTGAGTAAGAAAAAAGCACGTTGGAGAAAACTAGATAATGCAGCAAAATTATATTCTGCTGCCAGTAATAAAAAAGATACGAGAGTGTTTCGTTTTTACTGCGAATTGAAAGAAGAAGTAAATCCTGACGTTTTGCAGGAAGCATTGAATCAGACAATAGAAATATTTCCTACATTTTTAATGGTGCTTCGCAAAGGATTATTCTGGCATTATCTTGAGCCATGTAATTTACGACCGATTGTAAAGGAAGAGTACAAAGAGCCTTGTAGTAGACTCTATATAAAGGATAAGAAGACACTGCTTTTTGAAGTAACCTATTATAAAAAACGAATCAACTTCGAAGTATTCCATGTATTGACAGATGGCACAGGAGCGACAGAATTTTTAAAAGAACTGGTAAAAAATTATCTCTATCTTATTCACAAAGTAAATGGATTAGAACCAGTTTCATTGTTACCAGAAGATATGACGGTACAAGATCAAGAAGTTGATAGTTTTTTGAAATATTATTCAAAAGATCAGAAACGACCGAAAAAAAGAAAACTACATGCTTTCCAGATACGGAGAAAAAAGAAAGATGGAAATCATCTGCACGTCCATGAATCTGTTGTTTCAGTTCAGGCAGTATTGAAGCGGAGCAGGGAACTCGGAGTATCTATGACAGTCTTTTTGACAGCATTATTTATGATGGCAATAAATGAAGAAATGTCTAAAATGCAAAAGAAAAAGCCGGTCGTGTTAATGGTTCCGGTTAACTTAAGAAAGTTTTTCCCGTCTTTATCGATGCTGAATTTTTTTAATTGGATCGAGCCGGGATATAATTTTACTACACAAGATCAAAGTTTTGAGGCAATACTGAAATATACGAAAGAATTTTTTGAGACAGAACTGACAAAAGAAAAGATGTCATCACATATCAGCGAGTTGCTTGCTTTGGAACTGCATCCGATTCTGAGGCTTGCACCTTTGGAACTGAAAAATCTATGTATTCAGGCCGGGGCAAAATATTCAGAGAAGAACACGACAGCAATCTTCTCTAATATGAGTGCGGTTAAAATACATGCGAGTTATGTACCTTATATCGAACGATTTGGTGTGTACACAAACACTCCTAAGTTTGAATTGTGTTTGTGTTCTTTTCAGGATAGATTATCATTTGCATTTACATCCAGATACGACACAGTGAACATTGAACGTAATTTTTATCGCTTGTTAAAAGAACAGGGAATTGCATCTGAAAAAGTAAAACCTGAATTTCCAAAGACAGATGAGCCAAGCGAACAGGAAATGAAAGTCTATAAAATTTATAGCTTTCTGTGTATTGCAATTGTTGCAGCAATGCTTGTTACGGAGTGTAATTTCCATCCTAGAATTCGCTGGACCTTATTCACAGCCGGAGGCGTTGTGACAATGTGGATTGCCTCATCGATTGGCTTTTTTAAACGCTATAACCTGCTGAAAAATGCGATGTGGCAGCTTTTTGTCGGTACTATTATCTGCTTTATATGGGATGCACTGACCGGTTGGCACAGTTGGTCTGTAGATCTTGTGCTGCCAATCATGAGTGTATCTACACTTACAGCGATGTTTGTAATCGCTAAGGTGCGGAAATGCCCTGTGCGAGAGTATCTTATTTACGAAATTATGGCTGCCGGATACGGATTGATTCTTCCGGGAATCTTACTCTTATGCAAAGTGGTGAAAAATCCAACAGTAAGTATGTTTGGAGCGTTAATATGTTTCTTGTTTCTTGTAGCAGTGATATTGTTTAAAGGAAGAGAATTTAAAGAAGAGATGCAGAAAAATCTGCATGTATAAAATAGTGTTGATGAAACATTAGAGCGTGTCTGAAAAATCATTCCCGCAATCTGCACGCCCCACTTTGCGGGATATTTCACCCGAATTCAGTTGCCGTAGCCCACTACGGCGCCCTCATCCGGGC
>CAUCYJ010000231.1:0-3772 GCA_958446945.1 uncultured Lachnospiraceae bacterium
AATGCTCGGTGCTTGTCAGAAGGAATTGATGTACCTGCGCTGGATGCTGTTATGTTCCTTAATCCCAAGAATTCTATTGTTGATATTATTCAGTCCGTAGGAAGAGTAATGCGTAAAGCAGAGGGAAAGAATTTTGGATATATTATATTACCGATAGGCATACCGGCTGGAGTAGAACCGGAAGAAGCGTTGGGAGATAATAAAAAGTATAAAATCGTTTGGGATGTATTACAGGCATTAAGGGCACATGATGATAGATTTAATAATACCATCAATAAAATAGAATTAAACAGGAAAAAACCTGCCAACATTCAGATTATCGGAGTGACTGGGAAAGGGGAAGGCACGGACAACGAGACCCAGGAAAAATACAGTCAGCTTACGATGAAATTTGACGAACTTCAGAAGTGGAAAGAAAGTATATATGCAAAGATTGTAAAGAAATGTGGCACAAGGAAATACTGGGAAACTTGGGCGAAAGATATTGCGGATATTGCTAATAGGCATATAGCAGAGATTGAGCTACTTATTGAAAGACCGGAGATATCTGGGAAATTTAATGAGTTTCTTTCTGCGCTACAGAGCAATTTAAACTCTTCTATTGAAAAGGATGATGCAATAGAAATGCTGGCCGAACATATGATAACAAAACCAGTATTTGATGCATTATTTGACAACTATGAATTTATTAAAAGTAATCCCGTTTCTATAATTATGCAGGATATGTTAGATGTTCTAGATGAGAAAGCACTGGATAAGGAACAGGAAACATTAAACAAATTTTATCTGAGCGTTCAGGAAAGAGCAAAAGGAATTGATAACTCGGAAGGAAAGCAAAAAATAGTTATTGAATTGTATGAGCAGTTTTTTAAAAATGCATTGCCGAAGCAAGTAGCTAAGCTTGGAATAGTATATACGCCCATTCAGGTAGTAAATTTCATACTTAAAAGTGTTGAGTATGTGCTACAAGAGAGATTTGGAACCAGTATCAGTGAAAAAGGTGTACATATACTTGATCCGTTTACAGGAACAGGTACTTTTATCGTACAGCTACTTAGAAGCGGAATTATTACAAAAGGAGATTTACTATACAAGTATTGCAATGAAATCCATGCAAATGAAATAGTGCTGTTGGCATATTATATTGCTGCAGTAAATATAGAAGAGACTTTTCATGACATAATGGATGCTACAGAATATATACCATTTGAGGGAATTGTTCTGACGGATACGTTTGCGCTGTCTGAAAATATAGACGAAGAATCCGGTGAAGTATTAAGCAGGGATAGTTTACTATTTCATCAGAATTCTGAGAGAGCAACAAAACAATTAGAAACTGATATTACAGTTATTGTCGGAAATCCGCCATATTCGGTAGGTCAAAAGTCTGGTAACGACAATAACCAGAATGTGGCTTATAAACATTTGGATAAAGCACTGGCTTCCACATATGTGGCTAAATCAAATGCAACACTCAACAGAAATGCATATGATACATACATAAAAGCATTTAGATGGGCGACCGATAGAATCGGGGATAATGGAGTAGTTGGCTTTGTAAGTAACGGCGCATATATTGATGGTGTTGCATTGGATGGATTCAGACAATGCTTGTTAGAGGATTTCAATTCCGTTTATGTTTTTAATTTAAGAGGAAATCAGCGGACATCTGGAGAATTATCAAGAAAAGAGGGAGGCAAAATATTTGGATCCGGCTCAAGAACACCGGTAGCTATTACCATATTAGTAAAGAAAAAGGGAATAAAGAAAGATGGATATGTAAGGTACTTCGATATAGGGGATTATTTGTCAAGAAGTGAGAAATTAAACAAAATAGACCAACTTGAAAGCATTAAAAATATTTCATGGAATTATTTGTATCCTAATGCCAATAATGACTGGCTGAATCAAAGAAATCCTAATTTCATGAATTACCTTGTCTTGGGTGATAAAAAGAGAAGAGAAAAAGTAAGTATATATTCTGATAATTATGCTTCGGGATTATCTACAAACAGAGATATATGGGTATACAATTTTTCTTCAGATAAGGCAAAAGAAAACTCTGAAAGAATGATAGCTTTTTACAATGAAGAAAGAGAAAGATGTCATCAGAAATTTAATGAGAGCGTTTCACAAGGAATATGCTTACCCGATGATTCTAAAGCAAGAGAGACATATTTGCAAAATATAAGATCGAATGATGAAAATAAAATTAGTTGGTCGGACAGGCTGTTTAATAGATTTTGTAAAAATATGCCAATTAGTTCAAATGGAGTAGTACGAGATGTTTTGTATCGTCCATTTTGTAAAAAACACCTTGTATATAACCCTGATATTATAGAGAGACCTTCAAAATGGGATAGCATTTATCCGGAAAACGATACAGAAAATATGGCTATATGTGTGTCTGGTGCGCCTATTAAAAAGGGATTTTCTGTTATGATGTCAGATTGCATACAAGATTTAAACCTTATGGAACATTCTATTTGTATGCCATTATATATGTATGACAAGGTAAATGATGCTGATGACGAATTAACATTGTTTGACTTCCTTGATAAAAAAGTGGAAACGAAACCTAAATATAAGAGAAGATATGCCATTTCTGATAATGCATTAAAAAAATTTCAGGAGACATATGGAAGTAAGGTAACTAAAGAATCAATTTTCTATTATATCTATGCTGTTTTACAGAGCAAAGAGTATGTATCTATGTATGAAGACAATCTCTCTAAAGAGATGCCCAGAATACCAATGCTAGATAAGTTTATGGATTATGTAAAGATTGGTCAAGAGTTGGCAGATCTGCATATCCATTATGAAAAGGTAATTGATTCTGAAAAAACAGGAGTAGTTATTGAGACAAAAAAGCCGGAATATTCTGTGACCAAGATGAGATTTAAGAAAGTAGGAAAGCAAGTATATAAGGATACCCTAATTTATAACGACTATATCACAATACATAATATTCCTGAGAAAGCTTACGAGTATGTGATTAATGGCAAATCTGCAATAGAATGGATTATGGAAAGATATGCAGTTACCGTTGATAAAGCATCCGGAATTGTCGAAGATCCCAATAAATATCAAGGATCAAAATATATATTTGATTTGTTGATTTCGGTTATTTATGTAAGTATTAGAACCCAAGAACTGATTGACAGTATGCCAGAATATAAAGAAATTTAATCTATTGGGTGTGCCGTGAATTTTAATGACGTCAAAATGGTGCTTAAATAATAAAGTGAGAATGCCATTTTGACGTCGTTGTATTTTAAAAAAGGGTTTGGGGGATTGCCCCATTCCAGATGCAGTGGGCAGATGGTTTGCCTAAATTGTCTGCAACTTTAGGCGTATCCTGTTATTATTTTTAAGTATTTCCTTCTATATGTCGTTTCTGATTCCGCTTTTGGAACCGTGCAGTATTTTCAGTACTTTCGGCGATTCCGGGAGCGGAATTTCTTTGTGCAGTCGCACGAAAATTTACAGAAAAAATGTTTATAAAGAAAATTACAATTCCGCGTGCGGACTAATACGGATTGGCTGCATAAATGCCCCACATATTGTTGAATGACGAAAGGAGGTCATTGCCAATGGATATGTCAAAGTTCAAGAAATTCGTGGATTTTTATGAAATCTATGAATTAGTGGCAAATGGGGAAGAGACGATCTCCGGTATCAGAGATGCCTTACGCCTTGAAAAGGGACTGTCTGGTGGAAATCTGCAGAGACGAATAGAGTACTTAAGTTCGGATCCCCCATTTCTTACGGT
>CAUCYJ010000232.1:0-3760 GCA_958446945.1 uncultured Lachnospiraceae bacterium
GGAATTTCCGGTATGATTGATACTGGAAAGCTGGAATCGGTTATTTCATCTTCTCTGAAAGAATACATGGGAGAAGTAATGGAATCTTACAGCACAGGGCTTTCAGAAGTAATCCAAACACAGGCGTCAGCTGTTACGTCACAAATCATAGAACAGATTGCCGGAAGTATGAAATCAACGATAACACGTTCTATGAATCAGTTAAGCAGTATGATGGAGCAGGCAGTTACGATCGATGGAGAAGCGTTTCTAAATGCATTCCAGATGAAAATGACTGGTGAGGAGCTGGCAGAGCTTTTGCTCACAACGACTAAGGAAACAGCTGTATCTTATGAAAATAACTTGAAGCGTCTTGGATATGTGGAATTTGACGAACCGGTAACCGTTAGTATTTATCCAAAAGATTTTGAGAGTAAGGAAGAAGTTGTTCAGATTCTTAATACTTATAACGAGCGAATGGAAGATGCCGGAAAAGAAGAACAGGTCATTACCTATACCGATATGGTAGGAACATTGATGTCATCGGTAACAGATATTATTGATGTGATCAGCTATGTATTGATTGCCTTCGTAGCAATTTCTTTAATTGTATCTTCTATTATGATAGGTGTCATTACTTATATTAGCGTTTTGGAGCGGAAAAAAGAAATTGGAATCCTGCGCGCAATCGGAGCTTCCAAGAATAATATTTCTCAAGTATTTAATGCAGAGACATTTATTATTGGACTGGGTGCGGGAATCATTGGAATTGGGTTGACATTGCTTATGCTTATTCCCGGAAATGCACTCATTCATCATCTGGCAGGGACAGATGAGATTAATGCCGTACTTCCGGTAATTCCTGCTGTGATTCTGATTCTGTTAAGCGTGATTCTCACTTTGCTTGGGGGATTGCTGCCGTCCAGAAAAGCAGCGAAAAGCGATCCGGTAACAGCATTGCGGACAGAGTAATCATTTGAAACGATAACATCCTCATTCAAAAGTGATAAAAGCCGTCGGAGAATATTCTTTTTCAAAGATTCCGGGCGGCTTTTAGCGCTATTTCTGATCTACCTCATTCATGTAACGAATCAGGCGGAAAATCTGACTGGTATAGCCCCATTCATTATCGTAGAAACTAATCAGCTTGAAGAATTGAGAATTCACCTGGATTCCTTCCCGTGCATCAAAAATAGATGCATGTGAATCATCGATGAAATCGGAGGAAACAACCTCATCATCCATATAATCAAGAATTCCGGACAAGCAGGTGTTGGATGCTTCTTTCATTTTTACACAGATATCTTCATAAGTCGTCTGTTTCTTTAAAGCAACGTTTAAATCTACAATGGAGACATCTGACGTTGGTACGCGGTAAGAGATACCGCTCATTTTGCCTTCCAATGACGGAATTACAAGGAAGATTGCCTTTGCAGCTCCGGTAGAAGAAGGAATAAGATTTCCAAAGGCAGAACGGCCGGTTCTCCAGTCTTTTAAAGACCGGCTGTCTACTACTTTCTGCTTTGCAGTAGCTGCATGAATGGTGGACATGAGTCCATATTCAATCCCATAATTGTCTTCCAGAACTTTACACAAAGGAGCAAGACAATTCGTAGTACAGGAGGCATTGGAAACAACGGAAAGATCTGAATGGTATTTTTCGTGATTGATTCCCATAATAAAAGTTGGTGTATTGTCTTTGGCAGGGGCGGAAATGATGACTTTCTTTGCACCTGCCTCTAAATGAGCAGAAGCTTTCTCGGTTGTGCAGTATGCTCCTGTGGCATCAATGATATATTCTGCACCGCATGCTCTCCATAGGATATTGCTGGCATCAGCTTCAGAGTATACCGGAATCTCTCTGCCGTTGATCCGAAGACCGTGAGCATATGTTTCAAGTTCTCCTTGAAAACGACCAAAAACTGAATCGAAACGGATCATATATTCCATATATTTCAAATCGGCATTGCGGACATTGATGCCGCATAATGTAAATTCTTCCGGTTTACTAAGTGCGATTCGGAGCACCACGCGTCCGATACGTCCAAATCCATTGATTCCGATCATAATTGCCATATCAAATACCTCATGTCAAAAACGTACTCCTTTGCAAATAATGTAATGTATTTCGAATACATTAAAAAAATAATTATCTGTAAGTTATCGGAAGTATAGCATAATTATTTGACAAAAGCTATAGTTGACCCATTAATTAATAATTTAACGCGTTAGTTAATTAACTTTCAAATAGTACATTGGAGGATACTAATTTCACTCCTTTTATTTTATATTGACACAATCCGTTGGTTAGCATATACTAACTAACGGATAATCTGACATTTTTACAAAAAGAGAAAGCGGTCAGTGAAGAAATATTAAAAAGCAAAAAAGGAGTTTTATTTCATGAACAAAATTATTGACAAATTATTAATTAGCTCTATTATAATTATGACAGTGACTGGATTTACATTGAGTTTAGCCGGTGAGCTATTTATTATGATTATGCTGCATAAACTTTCAGCTGTTTTGTTTTTAGTGCTTAGTATCATGCATGCATTGCAATATCGAAGGAAAATAATAAGAAAGAAGGGATTGTCAAAATGATTACAACAATTTTGTGGGATGTAGACGGTACACTGCTTGATTTTGCAGCCGCAGAGAAAGCAGCAATCAGAAATCTTTTTGAAGAATATCATTTAGGTGAATGCACGGATGAGATGCTCCTACGATATTCCAGAATTAATAAAACATATTGGGAACGGTTAGAGAGAGGAGAAATTACAAAAGCAGAAGTACTTGTCGGCAGATTTCAAGAATTTTTTGAGGCAGAAGGCATTGATAGCGCAATTGCTTTGGAGTTTAATCAGAAATATCAAATTTGTCTCGGAGATACAATTGTATATCGTGACAATAGTTTTCAGATTGTAAAATCACTGCAAGGTAAAGTTAGACAGTATGTAGTATCAAATGGAACTGTAATTGCTCAGACGAAAAAATTAAATCGTTCAGGACTAGGAGCTTTAATGGATGGTGTTTTTTTATCAGAACAGATTGGCGTCGAAAAACCAAATTTAGAATTTTTCGACAAAGTGTTTGACATAATTGGAGACATTGACAGAAATCAGATAATGATTGTTGGAGATTCATTAACAAGTGATATATGCGGCGGTAATCGTGCTGGAATTATTACTTGTTGGTATAATCCTGAAAAAGCAGAAAAAATAGAAAATGTCCATGTAGATTATGAAATCACAAATCTTCGCGAAGTGTATCGAATTCTTTCATAAAGTGATTGAATAAAAATGCAGAACAGGATATAATAGCGCTAAGAGAATTTTTAGAATACGGTACAAATTTGGAGGAGAGATGGAACGAGAAAACTGGTGGGAACACAAAAAAGGACTTCTTTTAGCAATTATGGCGTTGGCATGGCCGACGTTATTAGAACAGTTTCTGCAGACGCTTGTGCAGTACATTGATTCTGCAATGGTTGGAAGAATTGGAGCAGAAGCAACCGCAACTGTTGGAATAAGTACAACCGTAACATGGCTTGTAAATGGTCCCCTTTTTGCAATGGGAATTGGGTTTATGGCATTCATTTCAAGAGAGATGGGCGCAAAATCCTATGAGAAAGTGAAAGAAGCATCTGTGCAATCGGTTGTAGTAACGATTGCAGCCGGTGTTGTTGTCGGAATTGTTACACTTGCAATCAGTCCGCTGCTTCCGATATGGATGGGGGCAGAGGAAGCGATCCGCAGAAATGCTTCAATTTATTTCGCAA
>CAUCYJ010000233.1:0-3753 GCA_958446945.1 uncultured Lachnospiraceae bacterium
CCATATATTTTCTCCACGCTTTTCATACTCTTCTTCACTTAAAGTATCTCCAAGCTTCTGAATAAACTCACCAATCTTCGGAAGGACTTCCCACGGATATGTAACATCCTCAAAAATATCTTTTGCAAGCGTTTCATCCAGTGAATACAGTTCTGATACTGTTAATTCTTTCATACACATTCTCCTACTTCTTTTTATGAATACCTGTTTTATAAAATACTGCTGCCTGTTCATAGTATCGTCTCAGCTGATACTGATTGTTCAGGCCAAGCACACCATTCGTTCTGCTGATAATAAAATTTCTAAGCTTTGTCATATATTCTTCCGGAGTAATTTCTCCTTCTGCCACATAAGTAAGCCCCTTTTCCCAACTGGCAGTCAGTTCCGGATTTAATAGTGATTTAATCGAATTTGCCACTACATCAAAGACCATTTCTCCAAGCAATGTCGGTGTAATGACCTGTGTTTTCTTATTTAAAGCCAAATACTTAATATGTATCAGTTTTTTCAGAATTTCTGCCCTTGTAGCACTTGTACCGATCCCGCTTCCTTTGATCTGTGCCCGCAGTTCCTCATCTTCGATCAACTGCCCTGCATTTTCCATTGCCAGAATCATTGAACCGGAATTATAGCGCTTCGGCGGCGATGTCTCTCCCTCTTTTATGTGCAACGACTGCACCGGAAGTATACTACCTTTTTTCAACATTTTGATCTGTTCAAAAAAGCTGCTGTCAAGTTCTGTTTCCTCTTCTTCCCCTTTATCTTCTTTTTTATGCAACGGTTTGCCTGCTACTTTCAGATAGCCTTCCTGCTCCAGGATTTTGAAAGATGAAAAAAACATTTCCCCTCTCATCTCCGTCACAATTGCGATTTTGCGATAGATTGCCGGAGGATAAAAAATCCCAAGAAAGCGTTTCACAATAACATCATAGACCTGCTTCGCCGTATGAGAAACGCTGTTCAGCGCACCAAGTCCCTGACCGGTTGGAATAATCGCATAGTGGTCTGTAATCTGTTTATCATTCACATATCGTGTCTTTGCAAGTCCTTTGTGACTTCCAAATTGCAAAATATCCTGCAAATATGGTTTTGCCATCTCATATTTAGACAATCCGTTGAGATTTTTGGAAATCTCTTTTGCAACCGCTGTCGAAAGCACTCTGGCATCTGTTCTCGGATATGTCACAAGCTTTTTCTCATACAGTTCCTGCACGATTTTCAGTGTCTCATCCGGACTGATTTTGAAACGCTTCGCACATTCATTTTGAAGTTCAGCCAGATTATAGAGCAGCGGCGGATTTTTCTTTTCCTGTTTTTTCTCTACAGACACAACCTTACAGCTAAGCGGCGTTTCTTCCTTCAGCCAAGAAATAAATTCTTCTGCCTTTTGTTTTTCTTTAAATCCATTTTCCTTATAAAGATCAAAAGACTGAAAATATCTGGAGCCCTTCACAGCCCGCCATTCGCCTTCAAAAGTACGTCCATCCAGTGAAACCGTATTCAGTACCCGATAAAAAGGAGTTTTTACAAAATTACGAATCTCCCGTTCCCGGCGAACGACCATACCGAGCACACAGGTCATAACGCGCCCGACAGAAAGCACCGTATATTTCGCTCCGGTAAAGTTTGCGATACTGTTTCCATACTTTAATGTCAGAAGTCTTGAAAAATTGATTCCCATTAGATAGTCTTCTTTTGCTCTCAAATAAGCAGAGGCGGAAAGATTATCATACGCCGACAAATCTTTCGCCTCCCGAATGCCTCTTAAGATTTCATCTTCTGTCTGTGAATCAATCCAGACACGAAGACGCTTCTTTCCATGTACTCCGGACATCTGTTCTACAAGCCGGTAAATATACTCTCCTTCCCGTCCGGAGTCTGTACAAACATAAATGCAGTCCACGTCATCTCTCGTCAAAAGTGATTTCACCGTTCGAAACTGTTTTGCAACTGCCGGAATAACTTCATACCGGAATTCTCCCGGAATAAACGGAAGCGTTTCTAAGCTCCAACGCTTCAGCTTCTCATCATAAGCCTCCGGATAGCTCATTGTCACAAGATGCCCAACACACCATGTCACAATCGCATTCTCTGATTCCAAATAACCGTCTTTGCGGGCCGCCTGAAGCTTTAATGCTTTCGCAAATTCCTGCGCAACACTTGGTTTCTCCGCAATATATAGTGATTTTCCCATAAATTCTTTGCATGTCCTTTCTGATGCTGTCTTTCTTCTGATAAAATCACCTGTTAAAATAATTGATAATCCAGCTTTTCAGATAAAAATTCCAGCATTTTAATTCCGCCGATGCTATTTCCTTTCTCATCCAGAGACGGACCAAACACCCCGATTCCCATTCTTCCAACAAGCGGAACCGCGATTCCTCCTCCGACACCGCTCTTTGCCGGGAATCCTACTGACATAGCAAATTCTCCAGAACCATCATACATTCCGCAAGTAAGCATAAGCGCCCGAATCGCTTTTGCACTGTGAGGCTCAATCAGCATCTCCTTCGAAAACGGACATTTCCCCTGATTTGCAAGCACCGCGCTTAGATTTGCAATATCAAGCGCTGTTACACTTACGGAACACATCCTGAAATAAAGATCAAGACATTCCTCCACATCTCCTTCCAGAACTCCCGATGCTTTCAAATAATATGCCAATGCCCGATTGCGGTCTCCGGTTTCTTTCTCAGATTGATAGACACTCTCATTCAGACTGATTTCTTTGTTATTACAGAGTTTTCGCGTCAATTCTAAAAAACGGTCAAACTTTTCATCTGCCGATGTTCCGTTAATGCAGCTGGCCACCGCAATGGCCCCCGCATTGATAAACGGATTAAACGGTCGGGATTTTGTCTCCAACTTTACAATCGAATTAAAAGGATCACCGGTCGGCTCGACTCCCACTTTGTCGTGAAACAAATAATCCGGTCCTCTGTCCCGCACAGCAAGGATCAGGGAAATGATCTTAGAAATACTCTGAATCGTAAACGGAACCCGGGAATCTCCCACTTCCACAACTTCCGGAAGATCTCCATCAAACCCTACTGCACAGATTCCAAGCTGATATTTATTTACCCGCTGAAGTTCCGGAATATAGTTCGCTGTATTACCATTTCTTACAAAACATTTTCCGTACTTCAGCGCATCTTTTAATAATTCCTGCGTTACCACATCGGTTCCTCCTGCTAAATGCATTTCTACTTACGCATCCATGCTCTAATCTTATCAAAAATAGTTTTATGTTCTACCACAACGGATTTATTTCTGCTTTCACGAATCGCTTCATGCATAAATACTTCCTGAGAATTTACTCCATCTTCTTCTCTGCCCCGTTTTACATAAGTACCATCTGCCGTCATATTTCTTCCTTTGACGGTATCGTTCAGCATTGTTTTCAGCATATGCGTAACCCATGTTTTTAATTCCGGATCAAGAATCGGACAGGCTACTTCTACACGTTTTTCGGTATTTCTTGTCATCATATCCGCCGAGCCAATATAGATTTTCTTGTCAGCGCCATTCCCAAAGCAGAAAATACGCGGATGCTCCAGAAACCGTCCTACAATGCTCATTACAGAAACATTATCTGTTTCTCCCGGCACCTTTGGAAGAATACAACAGATTCCACGCACGATCAGATCTACCTTGACACCTGCTTTAGAGGCTTCTGAGACTTTCTGAATGAAATCCATATCCGTTACAGAATTCATTTTCATTACAATACGTCCATTTTTCCCTTTGGCAATC
>CAUCYJ010000234.1:0-3734 GCA_958446945.1 uncultured Lachnospiraceae bacterium
ATCTGTTTCTTTAGGCGCCCGTACAATGTAGGCATATTACTTCTATCATTTCTTGTTCCGGTATCTGCCAAACCGGCATGATGGCCAGCTATACAATAACTTAACAGGGAATAATACCCCTTCTTTTCATGACAAAGCTGTGCACCTGCCGTTGCGTGGTCTACCTGTTCCTCACTTCCACGAATTCGTCTCTGAAATTCCTGGGAATATTTTCCTATATCATGAAGTAAGCCTGCGCAGTATCCCCACTGATATGCACCGAACGCTTCTGCATATTGCCCGGCGAGTTCTGCCGTTTTCTCTAAATGATCAATTAAACTTTGTTCCCTTTCGGATTCCTGATCTCTGTGCGCCAGATATTTCATTTTTTATTTTCCCCTTTATTTTACCGGACCTGCTTTTCAAATATAAATCTCTTCTAATTATACAAACATGACCTTTAATTTCACCTCTTAGTTACAAACCCAACTGCTTATTCCATCTGTTTTTCAATCTCATCTACTAACATAATATCTGCTGGCAACCACTGAACATCATATAATGTGTCTTTTGTAAGCCAACGTGCTGATTCAGCCTCCAAAAGCTTCAGTGCACCTTCAAGTGCTTCGCACCAGAAACAATCCATTGAAAGGTGAAAGGTTGGATAGTCATATTCAATCATATCAATCAAATCACCAACCATAATTTCTGTTTCTAATTCTTCTTTTATTTCTCTAACAAGAGCTTGCTGTGATGTCTCACCACCAGTGCCGCCAATATCAACATATCAAGTCTTGGAAAATCAAAGCCTTGGATCTGTGATCTCTCTCACTGCCAACAAGTATTCCCGAGGCTTCGGCTAACTCTCTCTTCCACTTTTTCGTATAGCCCTCAACATCTTCTATCCCTAATTTTTCTGTTTGATGAAGCAAAATCTCCCATTGGTTGGGGTGCGCATTCCAGTTTTCACCTACAAACGCACTGTTCCCATTTTTAAGTGCCTGTCCCTGTAATGGCAATGCAATCAAATTGCCAATGCTGCCTGCCACATCCTGAGAGGGATACATTCTGTCATAGTAATGCAATGATCTTTTTTACATCCAATTTAATCCACTTGGTATTTTCACACTCATCACAAAGAATCTTCTCACCACACTGTTTCAGACAAAGCTTCTCATTCCATCTATTCTCACATTGTGGGAAATAACCGCCATATTTGCTGCGTTTCGCATAAACATCTTCTCGTCCCCAAAACATAGAAAAAAACGTTTTGCCATTTCCTCCGTAATAAAAGCCGGAGCAGTAATACGTCCTCCCTGATCCGGGTCATAGGTTTCCATATGATCTACAGTTTCCTCAAAAGGTTTGACATCATCATATAAGATATTTTCTTTTTTCAACCTTTCTTTCAATCGTTTATTCTCATATTCAAGAAGTCTTACCAGTTTTCTTAAAGATTCCACATCATACGCTTCTATATTCAACGCAATCCCCCTGCCATGCCACACATACTCTAATTATAATGCAGTCTATTGTACGAATTCAAAGTTATTTACCTTTTTCTCTCCAGCTTCACGACACATTCGACTGTTGTTTCGTTGTCCCAACTCATTTCCTCTATCTCCTTTCCATTAAAATAGACAGGAAATCTGAATTTAATGTGCTTCAAGAAACGGCCATCCGGCTGCTCTTGCTCGTATATATCAACTCGTTCAATGAAGCTGTTAAGAAACTCTTTCTTTTCAGCATCCGTGAACTTATCATACAGTTTATCAAAATACAGAAGAAATTGATAGATGTTGTCACCGGAAATTTTCTGCTGACGCACATTATAGATTCTGGTTTCCACTTCCTCAATTTCTTCTTCCACAGAATCAATATCATCATACAGCTTATACAAGCGTTCTTCCATATCCTGATACTTGCGGTCATAATGCTTGTCTGTTACATCAAGACTGTCCATCTGCTGTCCCAACTTTGCTTTTGCTCCGTTTAGCTGATGAAGTTTCTTACGAAGCTGTTCCAGTTCGGTTTCCAATTCTTCTGTATCAATTCTGGAACCAATCTTCTGACGGATTGCCTGTTCAAACTTCGGGTTTGTAACCAGTTTTCTGATCACTTCTTCTACCGCAGCGTCCACCATTTCCTGTTTCCACTGTCGTCTGTATCCGCATTTATGACCATTTACCGTAGTACGGTGTTTGCAATGATAATAATAATAATCCTTATATAAGGTTCCGTCTTTTTTCTTCTTACGATTTACATTGCCGTACATCGCAGCCCCGCACACAGGACAACGAAGAATACTGGAAAGGATGTTTTCATGTTCCTGATTATAAATTTTCTCGCTTTTGACACCTGTTTCCTGACGTTTCCTTTGTGCCATCTGCCATACTTCTTCCGAAACAATTGCTTCATGTACTCCATCATAAACCGGGTAATCGTCCTGTTTCACAATATGATACTGATTACGGGTTCCTGCAATCTTTTCATTCTTACGGCGACCATAAGCGAGTTTTCCACAATAAACCGGATTGTCTAAAATTGACTTGATAAAATGTGCTGAAAACATATCCAGCGTGTTATTCTGGCGCTTTTTCTTTACATAGCCATGCTCATTCAAATACGTTGCAACTGCAGATGCTCCCATTGTTGTATTCACATACTTATCAAAAATAATGCGAATCACATCGACTTCATCATCTGCAATATATAAATAACCATCTACCAGCTTATATCCATAAGGAGCAAAACCGCCATTCCATTTTCCCTCACGAGCCTTCTGTCTGCGCCCCTCCATAGTCTGAACAAGGATATTTTCACGCTCAATTTCCGCAACCGCAGATAAGACAGAAATCATCAATTTCCCGCTGTCTTTGGAACTGTCTATGCCATCTTCTACACAAATCAGATTGACCCCAAAATCCTGCATACGCTGTAAGGAACTAAGTACATCGGCTGCATTTCTTCCGAATCGGGAAAGTTTGAATACAAGGACAAATTCAACCTTATCTTTGCCTGACTCAATATCTTTCAGCATTTGCAAAAATTGTGGACGACCTTCTATGTTCTTACCGGATTTTCCCTCATCAGAGTATTCACCCGCAACTACCATATCCTGAAATTCCGCATACTTTTTCAGCTTATCTTTCTGTGCATCCAAACTATATCCATCTACCTGCATCGAGGTAGATACTCGTGTGTATATGTAACATCTTCTTGTTTTCAATTCCTAACCACCTCCATCCATAGGGTGATATGTAATTGTGCCACGGCCTGTGGCACTTTTTACTCCAATTCTTTTTCGATTTCTTCAATAGACGGCAAGCTGCTTTTCAGTTCTTCCGGAAGTGCTTTTACCATCTGGTTTTTCCATTCTGCTACGCCAATTGGATTCTGGTATCCTGCAAGAGAATACTCAACTACCGTCTGATTTTTACCTTTAACCAAAAGCAATCCGATAGTCGGATTATCACTCGGATGACGCAGAATATCATTTACAACATTCTGATACATATTGAGCTGACTGATGAAACCGGGCTCAAAATCACAAGCTTTCAGTTCAATTACCACATAACAGCGAAGTTTCAGATGATAGAACAAAAGATCAATATAAAAGTCATCTCCGCCCACTTCCAGATGTACCTGTCTGCCTACAAACGCAAATCCCTGTCCCAACTCCAAAAGAAAGTTCTGGATATGCTCTGTCAGCTTACGTTCAATCTCAACCTCTCGCCTTGGCATATCAGTACCAA
>CAUCYJ010000235.1:0-3684 GCA_958446945.1 uncultured Lachnospiraceae bacterium
TGTCCTCTAACGTAGTATTTAGCTCGGTTAAAAACGCCGCCACGGCTACTCTTTCAAATCCTTCATTTTCTGAACAGCTGTCAAACCTGATCTCCATTTCATTGGTGTCTCTCATTTTAAATTTCCTCCTCACATACCCGGATTATTTTCGCTGCACCTGACATCTTCAGTATTTTCCGCATTCGCTCATTTGTATGTACTGCCCACACTTCGCCTCCTAACAGACAGAGTGTCCGATATCTCCCCATAATTACTCCGATTCCTGAACTATCCATAAAATCTGTATCCCTAAAATCAAAAATGACATACCGGATATGCTTTCTCCTGATCAGTTCGTCCGCTTCTTTACGGATGGTCTCTGCACTAAAATGATCTACCTCCGGCGGCAGAAAAATTGTCAGACAGTTTTCTTCAATTAAATACTCCATGAACTTAATACCCCCTGTGTTCTTTGCCGGAATCTACTTCCTGTTCCTTTGCTTTTCCGGCAAATGAAAAAGGAAAATGCAATTTCTTACACTTTCCTTCTCTGACGTAACTTTTTTATTCTTCTTCGTAATCATATGAATCGTAGGAATCTTCTGAATCAGATGATGAATCTCCTGATGAAAAGATTCCTGCCGGTGTACCGGAAAGACCGCCCGCTGCAAGGTCTGCCTGTTCCGTATCCGGATAAAGTTCTATTACACGGTTGTATTTTTCTTTCGCCTTTTCTGTATTGCCGGCGGCAAGATATGCATCTGCCAATGCAAGAAGCGCGTCTCCGTCTTTATAGTCTTCTGTCATAGCAATAATTTCTTCCAGAGCTGCAATTTCTCCTTCCGGATTTTCATCAGCATGATAATTAGCTGCTTCGCTGTAAAGCTTACTGCACACACTCGGATAAATCTTGCCGGCAAGTCTTGTATAATCAGCGCTTCCGGCCTCTCCCAGTACAGATGCATTTACCGTTCTCAGTTCCTCAGCCATATCTGCATAACTATAGTCTCCTGATGCATATTGATCTGATACTTTAAGTAATGCCTCATAACTTTCCTGAGCAGAAGCTGCCGCTGCTTTCGCTGCTTCCGTTTCGTCCTGATCTGCCCTGTATTCTTCAAGCTGTGTCTTTAACGCACTTACCTGCGCTTTCTGTGCCGCAATCTCCTGACTATAGGCTGCTGCTGTTCTTGTCACATTTGACGCCTTCGCCGCATTTACAGTCGGAACAACCAGAAACCATACAAAGGCTGCTCCAATCAAGATTCCCACGAAAATATTCATAATCATCATTGATGGCGGCATATCTTTCATTACAGAGGCAGCCGGCTGGATAATCGTTTCATTTCCTACCTGGTATGTAACCGTCTTCTCCTTTTCTTCTCTTTGGCCGGCCTGCTTCCCATTGCCAAACAGCTTTAACTCATGCAAGTATCGAAGCGTGAGCGGATCTGTTGTATCAAGACGCTGTGCCCTTCTCAGCATCTGTTTCGCCTTTGCCGGCTGTCCGGTATGAAGATAGATCAACCCAAGAAGCTGAAATGCCTTTACAAAAGATGGATGTTCCGTTACAGCCTTGCGAAGCTCAATGACTGCCACATCTTCATTCCCCTGAAAGCAATGCGTAATACTCTGATTGTATTTCTTCACAGCATCATTGATTGTCTCTAACTGCCCTGCCGAATCCTGTACTTTACGGATATAATATTCAGCGATATTCTCATGTGCCTGAAAACTTTTGCTGATGATCCATTCCACCAGTGCCTCTGACACTTCTCCCCGGCCATAGTACACAAGCCCAAGAAGATTTCTCGCCTGCGTATTCGCCCTGTTATATTGTAAACTTCTTCGCAGAGACGCGATCGCTCCGGACAGATCTCTGATCTGTGCCTTTTTCAGTCCATCATTATACCAGTAATTCGACTGACGGATAAGTCTCTTTTGATATTCCACTTGTATTCCCCACAATCTTTCTGATTCACTATTTCGTCTGGTGCATCATTTCCCGCAGAAGATCAGACATATCCGTGAGGTCTTCCTCATATACGGCTTCTTCAATCTCTTCTACTTCTAAACTCGGTTTAAACTTCTTTAATTCTTCTTCAAAGTCAAGCATGTTATTTTCCTCCTAACAGCTCTTTGAGCATACCAATCAGATACAGTGAGCCCAGACAGTAGAGCTCCCCGTTCTCCCCTTTTTCTTTACAGGCATATGAAAAAGCCTGCTGATAATCTTCGATTACTTTTACCGGACAATCGGTCTCTTCCTTGAATATCCGGCAAAGTTCTTCCGGACTTGCCGCCCGTTGATCTTTAATCTCCGTAATAACAAATACATCTGCACAGCTCGCTCCTGCAAGAAGCCGGATCATATGTTCATAATCCTTATCCTGTACTGCCGAAAAAAGGATTACTCGTTTTCCCCGCTTTTCTTTTGCCGAAACAGACTCTGCAAAAGCCTTAACTGCACCAAGATTATGCGCCCCGTCCAGAAAAATTCCCGGTTTCACTTCTTCCATTCTTCCTGCCCAGTGTACTCCGGCAAGGGTTTTCTGCCATCTGTCAAGATGCTTTTCTTCTTTCCACAAACTTCGCATCGCCTCTAATGCCAGCATGGCATTCATTGGCTGGTACAACGCTGTTGTGGACAAGTGCCATACGGTAGTTTCATAATACGCACTCACACTCGAAAATGCAATATCTTTTCCTGCAGTTTTTTGAATTTCGTACGCATTTTTCGTGATTTCTCTACAAGGCGCTCCGAGTTCTTTCGCTCTGTTCCTTATTACTTTGGCGCCTTCTTCACAGTTCCCGTCAAAAATTACCGGAACTTTCGGTCTTATAATTCCTGCTTTCTCTGCTGCTATTTCAGCTATTGTCTCTCCAAGAATCTCTGTGTGATCCAAACTGATAGACGTAATAATAGAAATAACAGGATTGCCGATCGCATTGGTAGCGTCCAGCCTTCCGCCAAGTCCTGTTTCAAGAATAATATATTCTACACCGCTTTCTGCAAAAATATCCATTCCCATTCCAAAAAGAAATTCAAAAAAAGTCGGATGCGCAATTCCTTCTTCCTGCATTTTCTGCACTGTGTTTCGCACCCTCTCAAAACTTTCCAAAAAGACTTCATCTGCAATTGCCTGTCCATTCACACAGATTCGCTCATTCATCTTCACAAGATGAGGTGAAGTAAACATTCCAACTGTCTTTCCTTCTGACAATAGAAGCGCCTGCAGATAGGCACAAACGGAACCTTTTCCATTTGTGCCTGCAACGTGAAGTATCTTCTGCTCTCTTCCTTCTGCATTCAGGCGTTTCAAAAACTGCCGCGTATGCTCAAGAGAGTTTTTTGTTGTAAATTTGGGAAGACTGTAAATATAATCTTCTGCTTTCTGATAATTCATATCGTTCTCCCAACAAACCAATTATTCTGTCTTCTCCTGTTTCTGATCTGCTGACTGATCTCTACTATCTTCGCCTCCGACAGCCTCCTTATCGGAAATTTCCTCCTCGACAGTCTCTGCTGTTTCTTCTGTCTGTTCCACTAGCTTTCCGTCGTAATACACATAAGCCGCAGACGTTCGGAAAATTGTATTGCTGGAACCTACCTGACTGATTTCAACAACATCTCCTTCTTTCAGAGTACTTTCTTTTAGATCAATCCGCGTATTATTTAAAAATGTGGATTTTTGTTTCTCACCA
>CAUCYJ010000236.1:0-3681 GCA_958446945.1 uncultured Lachnospiraceae bacterium
AAATGAACTGCACAAAATGCAGAAACCAAGCACACCGGCAACAAACCGATGTACCCTTATAGAAATCATAACTATTAGTAAGATTATCCCCCAAATAATTACTGATGGCACTACATATTGAAATAAATTCTGCAGTTCTTCTGTCAGAGATGTCTCCAATGGTACTTTTAATTGAAATACCAGCTCTTCTATTGAAACATCCCCCCCAACTTTTTACAAACCACTTCCGAGTCAGACAGACAGTTGCAATAGCAATTCCCCCACATACTGCTGCTACAACCGCCATAAGATATCCGACTCTCCTAATCACTTCTTTTGTCTTTTTTCTCAAGACAGATTCCTCTCATTCCTCTTCGTTTTAGAGTTTTCCTCCAGTTACTCTATATTTACTACCGTATGGAGCTCTTCTCCCTCTTTGTATTCTAAATGAAGTTCATCCCCCACATTATAGCGGATAATTCCAATAAATTTATTTACCGCCACATCAAAAATATCTTCTGAACCTTCCAGCATAATATAGTAATGTGAATTTCCTTCCACAACACTTTGTGCAATCTTTGTAATCTTTCCAGTAGCTTCTTTTACTTCTCTTGTATCTTCTGTTTCTTCTTTCACTCCATTACTTACAAGAAGCTGATGATATTGTTCCTCACACGCAGAAACCGTATCTCCAATAGCTACAAGTTGATATTTCTGTACATTTACCATCGCATATTTTTTAACAAGTCCTGCATCATCTTTCAATGCGATAAAATATGTTGGTTCTCCGGAAATATTCAGCAACAACGGAAATGTAGCTCTATATTTTAAGTTCTGAACCTGACCTTCTGCAGAAGATTGTGCAGATTCCTCCGTGGCACCTTCCACCGGATAGAATTTTGTCTCCATTGTACGCTGATTCATCAAAACAATTCCAACATTATACTGGTCTCCGCTGACAGAAGTTACTCCTGTATACACCCAAACATCATCATCAATTGCCAGATAATTATAGCCGGTTGTTGTCTTCAAACAGTCCTTTTGACCAAGGATGCTGTTAAAATAACCATGTTTTAATGCGCCATAATAATCATACAGACGAATCAAAAGATCTGCCGAATATGCATGGTCGATCCATTGTGGAACTTCATCAATCTTATAATCTTTTGTTTCTCCCGTTATTGCATCGCAAAGCACAACGCGCCCTATCGTCTCTCCTCCAAAAAGACCGATGTTATATTTCTTTACCGGACATACCCAGTATGGTGTTCCTTCCTCGTCAATCTCGAAACTAAGTTCATCAAAAATATATGTCGGATAGCGGAAACGTAAATGACGGTAAATATTCCGGTTCAAGTGTTCACTAGTAGAATATTTCATTCCCTCATCCAGTTTTACAAGCTCTGTCGTCTGACTGGCCATATCAATTTTAATATATGCCGGGATTCCCGTTTTCCAGTTGGTAAACCATTTAATAGTATTGGCATAAAGACGCGGTGATACTCTGACCGGATGGTTATTATAATTAATCTGGCTATAGATCTCATCTACTTCATACTGAGACACCATTTCCACCATGCTTCCCATCTTACGGTTTCCAAGCAGTTTAGCAGAATCTTTGTCAAGAATCGGAATCTGGTCAAAAGAAAGTTCTTCGATATCTTTCGTAAATTTTCCTTCCTCCACGTTCAAAAGCTTCTGATACTTCTTCGCATTAATAATCGGTGAAGACAAAAGGCTTCCGACAAGAAAAACAACCACAACAGCTCCGATCAAACCGATCATCAATTTCATCATTTTTGACTGTTTCACTTCTGAAGGGCTAATACGCTTACGGACAGCGTAAATTACCGTCATGACTGCGATTCCAAAGATAATAAAATACCAGAAATCAACAGAATGAATATTTACTGCCGGAAGGCTGACATAGTAATATACAAATCCGGCTATCAGAAGTGCAAGCACACTTAAGATCTTTGTTTTTAGTTTCATATTTCATTTCCTCCCTTATATGAGGCAATTATACAAGATAATCCTGTGAAAATCTACGGTCACACTGAAACTAAAACCGTTTTTCTAAAAATTTAATAATTTTCCCTCCGGCATCGGAGCAGATCTCTGTTTCCAACCAGATTTCTTCTGACCGGATTGCCTGACCAACTAACATTGACAGACCAGACACTGTCTGCAGCCCGGCTTCTTTTGCAAGTCGCAAAAATTCCGTCTCCAGCGGATTGTATACCATATCTGCTGCAACACGATATGCTTTTATCTGTGATGCTTCAACAACACTTTGACCGGTATTTGGATACATCCCCACCGGCGTCGTATTCAAGATGATATCTCCCCCTGGAAGATCTTCCAGCATACAGATATCCACTTCCGGAAAATATGCTTTGATTGCTTCTGCCTTCTTTGGATTACGCACCGCCAGCGTTACCGATGACGCTTCGCCCTGTAAAAAAGCATATACCGCAGCTTTGGCAGCTCCACCGGCTCCAAGCAGCGTCACATTTGTTCCCTTTAATGCAACACCGGCACGTTTGAACATATATAAGACACCTATATAATCTGTATTATATGCATATACCTGACCGTCTTTTTGTTTCAGCGTATTCAATGCCCCAATATTTTTCACATCTTTATCCGCAATCACATAGGGCAGCAATGTTTCTTTATAGGGAATTGTCACATTCAGTCCAAGATAGTCTTCCCGGAGCATTCGGGGAATTATCTGATCTGTCTCCTCTTCCGGCACTTCCAGAAGTTCATATGTTCCCGTCATTTCTTGTTCCTTTAATAAGTATTCATGAATTTCCGGAGACAGAGAATGCCCCAGCTTCTTTCCAATTAATCCCAGTTTCATTTTTTCACCTTTCCCCTGACCGTCTTTTCAAAAAGCACTGTCTCATTTGTCACATTTTACCATTCCTCTTCGGAGTCATTTTGCTAGATCACGCCTGCCTCATAAAAGAATTCTGCCTCTGTCGGATAGACGAAGCTTTCTCCGATTTCTTTCAAAAGTACTAAGTTCAAACAATGGTTCAAATTCTTTTTATCATGTTTTACTGCTGCCAACAACGCTTTCATCTCGATTCCACATTCCGTCGGAAGCCCATATTGCTTAAGCGTATCTCGGATCTGCTCTGCACAGCCTTGCTTTGTCATACCTCTTTCTTCAGATAATTTCGTAATCTGATACATCCCAATCGCCACCGCTTCTCCATGACTTTCCCGCTCATAATGGTAATATTGCTCAATTGCATGCGCCAGCGTATGACCAAAGTTCAAAAGCATTCTTTCTCCTACATCAAATTGATCTTGCTCAACTACTTGACGTTTAATATCTACACAGCGGAAAATAATCTCCGTCATATATGGCTTCAATCCTTCAAAAGATCCCGCTTTCCGGATGGTATGAAATAACTGACAGTCCTTAATACAGCCGTATTTGATAACTTCTCCCATTCCATCAATCAAGTAGCGTTCCGGCAATGTATCAAGCACATCCGGATCGATCAAAACAAGTTTCGGATGATAAAAAGCTCCCACAAGATTTTTTCCTTCTGCCAGATCCACTGCTGTCTTTCCTCCTACAGAAGAATCCACCTGTGCCAAAAGTGAAGTCGGAATCTGCACATACGGTACTCCCCTCATATAAGTTGCTGCTGCAAATCCGGTTAAATCACCCACAACGCCTCC
>CAUCYJ010000237.1:0-3665 GCA_958446945.1 uncultured Lachnospiraceae bacterium
TGAGGAAGGCAAAGCTACAATTTCTACGGCAATCTGTACCAGGGATGATATTATGACTTATCTGATCGGAAAAGGGCTTGACAGTGAGGAGTCCTTCACGATTATGGAACGGGTGCGAAAAGGAGCTGTCGCAAAGGGAAAATGTAAAGAATGGCCGGAATTCAAAAAAGATATGCAAGATCACAATGTTCCGGACTGGTATATCTGGTCTTGTGAAAAGATTAAATATATGTTCCCGAAAGCCCATGCCGCAGCTTATGTCATGATGGCATATCGCATTGCTTATTGTAAAGTCAACTATCCGCTTGCTTATTATGCCGCATATTTTAGTATCCGTGCCTCTGCGTTCTCCTATGAATTAATGTGCCAGGGGAAAGACCGACTTGAGTTTTACATAAAAGATTATAAGAAACGGTCAGATTCTTTGACGCAAAAGGAACAGGCTACGTTAAAAGATATGAAAATTGTACAGGAAATGTATGCAAGAGGATTTGAATTCCTGCCGCTTGATCTGTATCGGGCGAAAGCAACAAAATTTCAGATCATAGACGGGAAACTGATGCCGCCGCTGTCTTCTATTGAAGGAATGGGAGATAAAGCTGCCGAAGCTGTGGAAGTAGCGTCTATGGATGGACCATATCTGTCTAAAGATGATTTCCGCCAAAGGACGAAAGTCAGCAAGACCGTCATAGATTTGATGGATGAATTTGGTGTATTTGGAGATTTGCCGGAAACGAATCAGCTTTCGATTTTTGATTTTTAGATATTGGATAAAAGTTTCTATGAGAATTTTGAGAGAACTTAAAAAGTGAAAGAAAACTTCCGGAATAAATTATAGAAAATGGTAAAGGGAACCGAAAACCGGTTCCCTTTTAATCTTCATTCAATTATTCCTTAATTCTTTTCGGTATATATAGTTAGCAATATAATTATAATACATCAGCACGAAAAAAGGCACATTAAATATTAGATTATAATTTTACTACGTTTGTAGCTTGTGGTCCTTTAGCACCTTCTGTGACTTCAAATTCAACTGCCTGACCTTCTTCTAAAGACTTGAATCCGTCAGAAGCGATTCCGCTGTAGTGAACAAATACGTCATTTCCAGCCTCGTCAGAGATGAATCCGTAGCCCTTCTGGTTGTTAAACCATTTTACTGTACCTGTGCTCATGAGGTTACCTCCATTAATAATAAAATAAGTTTATAAAAAACTGTAAATCAAGGCTATCACAATTTTATGAAAAAGTCAAATACATTTTTTCGACAGATATTTGTGAAAACTGCTGAGTAAAAATGTTAGGATTTCCTTAAGAAGAAATAAAATTTACAAAAAAAAGAAATAGATTTTGTACAAATAGTTGTATCTCATTTTTAGATGTTTTATAATACAAAAATATTGAGAGGGGAAGTTTTTGCATGAAAGGGGAGATATTTATGCAAAAAATACCAAAACCATTGTTAAAAGCAATGTTAAAAGTTTCTGCATATAGAATGAAGCAGCAGGAGAAGAAGCGTTTTCAAGCTGCTGTTTTGGAGGATACTTGTTCGGTACAGCGGGATATTTGCTACGAGAAAGGGAAAAGCAAAGGACATTTGCTGGATATTTATGAGAATAGTTCGGGACAGAAGAGAACTCCGCTTATCATTTATATTCATGGCGGAGGATTGTTTTGCGGTGACAAGATCCGGGGAGAAGTCTTTTGCCGTACATTGGCAGAGAAAGGAAATATTGTCGTGTCAATCAATTACCGCCTGATACCGGAAGTGACCTTTCCGGAACAGATCGGAGATATTCTATCTGCTTTTCGGTGGATCGATCAACATCAGGGAAGGCTTGGGTATGATCCGCAGGCAGTATTTGTAACAGGAGATTGGGCAGGAGCGCTTCTTGCCGTATATGCTGCAGCAGTAAATCAGAATCAAATGCTGGCTGACTTATTAAAACTGCGGGGAACCAGACTTAAGATACAGGCACTGGGGCTGATTTCAGGAATGTTTTATTTCTATCAGCGCAACAGAATCGGAAGAATGTACTCGCTGCTTTTTGGAAATCATTATAAAGAAGTTCCTTATCTATCTTATATGAAACCGCACAATCTTTTAGAGAAATGTTCGATTCCGCCCTGCTATCTTGTGACAAGCGAGGAAGATATGCTGAAAGAATCTACGAAAGCATTTAGCGCGGAACTGGAGAAACGGGGGATTCCACATCAAATGCACTGTTGGGATAGAGGAGAGAAAGGTACACTCGGAAAAACATTCTGTGTGCTTCATCCGGAATGGAAAGAGAGCAGACAGACAATCGAAGAAATGTTGGAATATTTTAAACTGTGTCAAAAACGGTCGGAACTGGCGCAGATAGAATTGGAATACAGCAGAAGCATTATTTAAGGTGCTACTGCTGTATTTTTCACATTTAATAAATATATTTTGAATTTTATTTTATTGTTTTTTTTGCAAATGTTGTTGTGACGAGATCTTCATAAGGGACACGTTTTTCTAATTCACCGGCATCCAAAAGAATATCCTGAAGTAGCTCAAAGCTTTCTTTTTCAAAAATCAGATCAGCTTTCCAGGTTCCTTGTTCGTAGTAGCGGGTTACGATTGTCTGGATTGTTTTTAAGTCGTTTTCAGGAAATTGAGGTTGAATAATTTCGGCAATTTCTTCCGGAGAATGGGTTTGGACATAATCCATGCCCTTTTGAAGCGCAGCAGTAAATCGCTGGATTAGATCAGTATTCTCTTTTAGATAACTTTTCTTTGCACAGAAAGCAGTATATGGAACATAGCCGCTGTCTTTGCCAAGTGAAGCTACAACATATCCTTTTTGTTCGGATTCAAGTGAAGTAGCACCAGGCTCAAACTCTACCGTAAAATCGCCATTTCCTCCGGCAAATGCAGCAGCAGTAGAGCCAAAATCAATGCTTTGGTCAATCGTCAGGTCATTTTGCGGATGAATTCCATTCTGTTTTAGAATATATTCAAAAACCATTTCCGGCATGCCACCTGTTGGCACCATATCCATGTAAATCATGGTCATATGCTGGGTTTGTTGTGTTATCAGCAAGGTTTTCACAGAAGAAGTTATTCATAATCTCCTGTAAATCTTCCTTGCTTTTCACAATCGTGTATGGTTTTAATGAGTTATCGCTTGGCTCTACGATTCCCATATCTATCATTAATCCGATATAAGGCAATACACTCTTCTTGGATTTAGGATATCCCAAATCAGTAAGTGCCTTCGATAAATATTTTGCAGAGGTGTAACTTCGTTCTTCTTCGTAAATCAGTCGCATGGTGTGGTAAATGATTTCGTTTTCACGACGATTCATTTCCTGTGCAGGACTATACTGAATCAATCCAGATAACCCATATTTTAATTCGATTTCTGGAAGTCCTCCTTCATCCACTTCGATACGCTCGATTAAGATTTCGATATCTTTACGATCAAGAACTCCTTTTTCGATGATTTTATTAACTACCTGCAATGCGTTTTCCATTTTTTCTTTTACATCTTCATTTTCCAGACTGGTATCATTTAATTCTTTTAACTGCATTTCCAATCCATGAATCTGTGAAAGAATATCCTGCTGCAGAGCATCGTAAGTTTCGTTTACGATATCTTCATTGTCATGAGCATTGGATAAATCTCTGACTTTCTGTG
>CAUCYJ010000238.1:0-3632 GCA_958446945.1 uncultured Lachnospiraceae bacterium
GGGGACTTTTACAAATTATAAAGCATTTATGGGGTATCAATGTATAGAGGGGGAGTTGGTAATAGTTCCTGAGCAGGCGGAAGTTGTTAAGATGATATTCGATTTTTATTTAACAGGATATACTTTTGCTCAGATTAAAGCAGAATTAGAAAAGCGGAATATTAAAACAGCAACGGGGAAAAGCCAGTGGGACACAACAACGATACAAAAGATGTTGAAAAATGAAAAGTATAAAGGAGATAGTTTGTTCCAAAAAACTTTTACAGAAGATTATTTAAATGGAATCCGTAAGAAAAATGAGGGACAGCGTCCGAAGTATTATGTGAAAGACAGTCATCCGGCTATTATTTCGCCCGAGATTTTTGACAGAGTACAGGAGGAAATGTTTCTGAGAGCAAGATTAGTACTGGATGAAAAAGGAGAAAAATCGAATATAGGCAATCGGTATAGCAGCAAATATTTGTTTAGTAATCTATTGGTTTGTGGAAATTGCGGGGCAGGTTTCAGACGTAGAACGGAAAGAGGGAAGATTGTATGGAGATGCGGTACAAGAATGGAGAAGGGGAAGATGGTATGTGGGTGTTCTCCGACCTTGCAAGATGAGAAGATGAAAAGAATTCTGGCGGTTGCTGTGTGTGGTGGTGTGTATGATGAGAACATTGTGAAAAATAAGGTAAAAAGAGTTGATGTTTATGAGAAACAGATCATTATCTGTTTTGCAGAGGAGAATGAATACAAGGTTTGCAGCTTGTGAGCGGAAGTGAACAGAGGGCGATACTATTTATGCTGAAATTGGAAATTAGACTGAATGCAGAACAAATCAGTGAAGGTGGAAAACATACTCCGGAAGTTTTATATGGGATGTTGATTCGAGCATTTCAAAAAGAACAGATAGATTATAGTGAAAAGCCGGATGAAACAGTGCTTTTTGTAGGACGAGGATGTACCAAAGATTATGCATGTTTTGGGAAATTAATTACGGCATTGAGAAATCAGTCCTGGTTCATGGAGTATGTAGAGCGGTGGATTTGGTATAACAGCGATGATGGAGAAGATGAAAATGACTTTGTTGTGGAGGATGTTTTGTTGCATTACACCAACCGGACAAGTATTGAATGATTCTATGTTTGAGTAACGGGTATCAAATGCTGCAAAGGAATGGTGGATTTTCGGGAAATGCGAATATGTTGATAAGCTGATTACAGTAAAAAACCGCTCTGCATGAAGTGATTATGACAGCAGTTAACAGTGCAGTAGAAGAACAGGGCAAATTCGTGCAAGCATTCCGGGAGAATGTCATACGGATTATAGGGAGTTACTCTGCGACTGCAGAACTTACGGAATATGATAGCCGGATAGAGGAACTTCAGAAAAAGCTGATGAAGCTCATCGAGGAAAGTGCGAAAGTTGAGTCAGCAGATGAAGTGTTCGATAAGGAGTATCGCATCATAGCAGATGAGAACAAAGAACTGAAGAAGAAAAAGGTCAAGGTTGTCCGGGAGTGGCAGCTGGCTGAGTCCTATGACCAGAGGATGCAAGATATGGAAGGTTACATGAGAAAGACCAATTACCTGAAACGGGAGTTTGATGATGAGCTGGGAAGACGATTGCTGCGGGCAGTCAGGGTTATCAATGAAAGCAAGATAGAGATACAGTTTCAGTCCGGAATTGTGATGACACAGCGGATAGATTTTGAAGATTAAGGAAGGAGGGAGCCAATCCGAAGGGAGCGCTCCCGCCGGATGGCACATGGGACACTGCTAAGAATAAAATCCTCAGACGGTGGGCTGAGGGTTTTATTGTTGGCAGTGTGAACATTAGTGGATTTATAATGATTTTACATAAAACGCATTGGAATGAACCTTGTAACAAAAGTGTGTCTGTGATAAAATTTAGATATGATAGGAGTAGTTTGCGGTTCTGGCAAAAACCTTCAAAGAAAGGAAGAGCAGATATGAGTAAGAATTGGGAAGAAAAGTTCAGGACGGAAGATCTGCAGCGCCTTCGGGGGTTTCGTCTGATGGATGATGACTTCATGTCGAAATGTTTTGAAGAAAATATTGAGTGTACAGAGTTGGTTCTCCATATTGTTCTTGGAAGAGATGACTTGAAAGTGAAAAAGGTGGAGACACAGCATTTTATGAAGAATCTGCAGGGCAGATCGATTATTCTGGATATTTACGCAACAGATGAGACGGGAAAGCGGTACAATGTGGAAATCCAGAGAGCGGATCGTGGGGCAGGAGCAAAGAGAGCCAGATATCACAGTAGCCTGATTGATGCGAATGTGACTGAGCCAGGGGATAAACTGGAGAACTTAGTAGAAACCTACGTGATCTTTATTACAGAAAATGATGTGCTGGGAAAGGGAAAGCCGCTTTATCATATTGACCGAGTAATCAAAGAAACAGGCGAGAACTTTGGCGATGAGGCGCATATTTTATATGTGAACGGTGCATATCGGGATGAGTCGCCCATAGGGATTCTGATGCATGATTTTTCCTGTACAGATGCAAAGGATATGAAGTATAGAACATTGGCAGAACGTGTAAGATATTTCAAGGAAGATGAGAAAGGAGTGGCTGCTATGTGTAAGGCAATGGAAGATATGCGGAATGAGGCTAAATTAGAAGAGAGAAAAGAAATTGCTTGTAGTTTGCTTGTAGATGGTGAGTTATCTTATGAGAAGATTGCAAAGCATACAGGATTTACAGTCGAAGAGATCCAGAAACTTGCGACTCAAGAGGGGGCGTAAATCGCTTTAGGAGTTATTGTATTTTTAATGTAAAATAAATTATAAAAGGGTTACCAGAGAATGGTAATCCTTTTATGGATTTATGATACATATATAAAATTGTGATAAACGAGGTAAGAACTGAATGTTGCATATTAAGTTATTTCCAGCAGAGTATGGAGATTGTATTATATTGTCTATTGGAAAAGAAAGTCAATATAATATATTAATTGATGGTGGATTATCAAAGACTTATCATAAATATATAAAAGCGGAAATACAGCATATAAAAGAGCTTGGACAGAAAATTGGTTTGATGGTATGTACACATATGGATAATGATCACATATGTGGACTTATTCAAGTTTTGAAAGGAACAAATTTTAATTTTATAGAGAACGTTTGGTATAATGGCTTCCTTCAAATTGTTAATAGTCGATTCTATTCTCAAAAAGAAAATATTTTTACAGAAAAAGATAATAAAATTTTGGATGAAATTATTTCCCAAGGAATGCTATTGGATGTAGATCAAGAAGTTGGAATAAATGAGGGAATGTCTTTGGGTGTATTAATAGAAGAAAGAAGGATACCCTTAAATTCAGCTGCTAGAGGACAAGCGATATGCTCAGAATTAGTAAAAAATAAATATGAAATTGCCCCCAGTATATTTATTACAATTTTAGGACCATCAAAAGATAATATTATAGAATTGGAAGAGTACTGGAAAAAGGAAATGGTTTCTAGAAATTATATGTTTAGAGTATCCGACAAGAGGAGGTTAACTGAAGCATTTGAATACCAAATAGAACGTATAAAAGCTATATACGCTAATGAATGCTTTAAAATTAGTGAGAATGAAGATTTGATGAAATATATTGGTGGTTTGACAGAAAGGGAT
>CAUCYJ010000239.1:0-3618 GCA_958446945.1 uncultured Lachnospiraceae bacterium
AAAAAGAAGAAATTACATTTTGTCCGCAAATTGCAGTTCTTCAGAATGCAAAAATTAAAATGTTCTCACTTGAGGGAATGGGACAGTAAGATCAGGAGGAATCGAAATGGGTGAAATTATCGTTGTAACATCAGGAAAAGGCGGTGTAGGAAAGACAACAACTACCGCGAATATCGGTGTCGGTCTGGCGCAGAGTGGGAAAAAAGTTATTGTACTCGATACGGATCTTGGGCTTCGTAATCTGGATGTGGTAATGGGGCTTGAAAATAGAATCGTTTATAATCTTGTCGATGTGATTGAAGGAAAATGTCGGTTAAAGCAAGCATTGATTCATGATAAACGCTATGAAAATCTGTATCTGCTGCCATCTGCACAAACAAAAGACAAATCTGCGGTTTCTCCGGAACAAATGAAAAAGCTGACGGGAGAATTGAAAGAAGAATATGATTATGTGCTTTTGGATTGTCCTGCCGGAATCGAACAGGGATTTCAAAATGCAATCGCAGGGGCAGACAGAGCACTTGTAGTAACAACGCCAGAAGTTTCTGCTATTCGAGATGCAGATCGGATTATTGGTCTTTTAGAAACAAATCAGATTCACAAGATTGATCTGATTATCAATCGAATTCGAATCGATATGGTAAAGAGAGGGGATATGATGTCTGTCGATGATGTGAATGAGATTCTGTCTGTTAATCTGATCGGAGCGATTCCAGATGATGAGCAGGTAGTAATTGCAACAAATCAGGGCGAGTCAGTAATCAACCAGGATTCTCTGGCAGGGCAGGCATACCGAAATATCTGTAAACGGATTGCTGGCGAAGAAGTTCCGTTTTTAGATCTGGAACAAGGCGTCGGGCTATTCCAGAAACTAATGCACGCATTGAAAAAGCATTAGGGGGAAGAAAATATGAAAAAAAGAGCTTCAGTTCCAATCGCAAAAGAACGTTTGAAATCACTTCTGATTTCAGATCGAATCTGTTGTACAGAAACTGCAATGGAGCAGCTTGAAAAAGAATTATATCTGATTCTTTCCAGATATATCGAAATTACGAAAGAGGAATTTGAAGTTCAGGTAACACATACACACATACATATCAAACTTACAGGAGAAGAAATTTGAAATTAACAAAACCGTATCATTTGAAAGATTACAAATTTAATCTGGTAGTGCTTGTCATTGCAATTTCTATTATAGGAGTTCTTGCGGTTGGCAGTGCACAGAAATCTGCGCAGCCAAAACAGATTTTCGGAGTGATTCTGGGTATCATTGTTATGGTAATTGTGTCATTGATTGATTATAACTGGATACTGAAATTTTATTGGGTCATGTATGTCGTGAATCTGATTTTGCTTATTGCGGTAAGATTTGTCGGAGTTTCCGTAAACGGCGCGAAGCGTTGGCTAGATCTTGGATTTACAAGAATTCAGCCGTCTGATTTAACAAAACTTCTTATGATTTTGTTTTTTGCTCAATTTCTAATGAAGCGTGAAGAGGTATTTAAGAATTGTAAAGGGTTTCTAAATAAGACGCTCTGGGAAGGAATTGCTTTGATTCTGCCGTCTCTGACTCTGATTTATCTGCAGCCGAATCTTTCTAATACCATCTGTCTTGCAGCATTATTTTGTGCCCTTTTATATCTTGGGGGATTGCATTATCGCTTCATTGGAACAGTACTGGTCATTGTGATTCCTATTTCGGTGATTTTTTTAAGCATTGTTGTTCAGCCAGATCAGAAATTGATCAAACCATATCAGCAGAAACGTATTCTTGCATGGTTGCATCCAGATGAATATAGAGATGGAACGGGCTACCAGCAGAGTAACTCTATTATGGCGATTGGTTCTGGACAGCTGACAGGTAAGGGACTTGATAACAATACAACTACTTCTGTAAAAAATGGTAATTTTATTTCAGAGCCTCAGACAGATTTTATTTTTGCAATTATTGGAGAAGAATTAGGTTTTGTGGGTTGTTGTATCGTAATAATTTTGTTATTATTAATAGTAGTGGAATGTATTTTGATCGGACTACGGGCGCAAAATCTGGCAGGTATGATTATCTGCGGAGGTGTCGCCTCACTGATTGGAATTCAGACATTTATTAATATTAGTGTAGCAACGGGAATTTTCCCGAATACAGGTTTGTCATTACCGTTCATAAGTTACGGTCTGTCCTCTCTTATTTGTTTATATATGGGAATCGGATTTGTGCTTAATGTAGGATTGCAGCCGAAAAAATATCAATAAGGAGAGACAGAGATGAATATCGGATTAATTGCACATGATGCAAAGAAAACACTTATGCAGAATTTCTGTATCGCGTATAGGGGAATCCTAAGCAAGCACTCTCTATATGCAACCGGAACAACCGGAAGACTGATCGAGGAAGTTACGAACCTCTCTATCCATAAATATCTTGCCGGACCGCTTGGGGGAATGCAGCAGCTTGGAGCGCAGATTGAGCAGAATGGAATCGATGCGCTTATATTTTTCAGGGATCCGCTGACTCCAAAATCAAATGAACCCAATGTAAATGATGTTGTCAGATTATGTGATACTTATAATATTCCAATGGCAACTAATATTGCAACAGCGGAAGTCATCATTCATGCACTTGACAGGGGAGACTTAGATTGGCGTGAAATGTATAAATAATAAAATTATAAAAATGGGTTGTATTCTTTTTTGTTGTATTGCTTGTTCAGGATGTGCTAAGCCGGAACCATCCGAAGCGATTACGGAATATGAACTGGAAACATATCGCAAAGATTTATATCGCGGATCATTATTTGCAGATGAACTTTGTGTGACAGCTGAGAACATTGAAAATCCGTCTGTTTCGGAAGATACAATGTTGCATGGAGCAGGTCTTTTTGGAGTAAACGAACAAAAGGTATTATATTCTTATCAAATCCATGATCGGCTTTTTCCGGCAAGTACGACAAAGATACTGACTGCGCTGTTGGCGTTGGAATCTGGACGTCTGGATGAAATTGTAACGGTCAGTCAGAATGCTGTAAATGTGCCGTCGGATTCTTCGAAAGCATTTTTGCAGACAGGAGATCAATTAACGCTTCGTGATCTTTTGTATGGATTAATGCTTCCATCCGGAAATGATGCAGCTGTTGCAATCGCAGAGTTTCTAGGTGGAAGTGAAGAGGCTTTTGCCCAGATGATGAATGAGAAAGCTCAATCTCTCGGAGCTACGAACTCTCACTTCGTAAATTCAAATGGATATCAACATGAGGAACACTATACTACGGCATATGATCTGTATTTGATTTTTAATGAATGTATTAAAAATCCTGTATTTCAGGAAATCATTTCTACCAGTGAATATACGGCATCCATTGCTATGGCAGATGGAACGATTCGAAGTCAGATATGGAAGCAAAGTAATCAGTTTGTAAATGGAATGTATCCCGTGCCGGCGAATGTTGTTGTGATTGGAGGAAAGACCGGAACGACGAATGAAGCCGGTGCATGTCTGATCTTGTACAGTCAAAATGCTTCCGGAAGTCCATACATTTCTATTGTTATGGGAGCTGATACGCGACCGGTACTGTATGCAGATATGACTTCATTGCTAGAAGCTGTACCCGCATCTTAATGACT
>CAUCYJ010000240.1:0-3608 GCA_958446945.1 uncultured Lachnospiraceae bacterium
TATGATTCTGATTCACAATCATCCGAGTGGAGACGCATCACCAAGTCATGCAGATATTATAGTAACACAGCAAATTGCAAAAGCGGGTGCGCTAATTGGCATTGAACTTTTGGATCACATTATTTTGGGGGATCGTTGCTATGTCAGTATGGCAGAACAGAAGCTGTTAGAGCAGAAATATTATTAATGGAATTAGATTTTTAATCAGATTATTATGGTAGGTGGATGATAGCATGAAAAAGCGAAATAAATCGTCATTGTCAAATAAATACTGGATACTGATCCTGTGCTTGATCTGTATTTTAATGATGGGGCTGTCCCTGTTATCAAGCAAGCTGGGCGGACCACTCCGATTTCTTGCCGGCTATACAGTTGTACCAATGCAGAAAGGGATTAATACAATAGGAGTGTGGCTCAGCGATCTGACAGACAATTTTGAGACGCTTCAGGAATTAAAAGAGGAAAATAAGACGCTAAAAGAGCAGATAGATGCGTTAACTCTGGAACGAAATAGTCTGCAGCAACAGCAATCGGAGCTGGAACGTCTTCAGGCTCTGTATAAATTGGATCAGAACTATTCAGATTATGAAAAGATAGGTGCCCGCGTTATCGCTAATAACGGGAGCAATTGGTTTAATTCTTTTACGATTGATAAAGGCTCTAATGATGGTATCAAAACAGATATGAATGTGATTGCAGGAAGTGGGCTTGTAGGAATCGTTACAGAGGTTGGACCTAATTGGGCGGAAGTGCGTTCAATCATTGATGATGAAAGTAAAATTAGCGCTATGATGCTATCTACCTCCGATAATTGTATTGTGAATGGCGATCTAAAATTAATGAATGATGGGCGAATTCGCTTTGAACGTTTGCCAAATACAGGAAAAGAAATTGCGGCCGGAGAGTATGTAGTAACATCTGCTATTAGCAGTCGATATGTTCAGGGAATTCTTATTGGCTATGTAGATTCTATTGAGGAAGATTCGAATAATCTTACTTGCTCAGGCTATCTGACACCGGCGGTAGATTTTCAGCATTTGCAGGAGGTACTTGTTATTTTAACAACGAAACAGGAATTAACCGGAAAAGAAGAATAGCAGTGGAATTATTAGAAAGGAGAGTGTAGTGACGTGAAAAGAAAAATTGTAACAGCAGTTTTTATCGTAGTATTTTTTCTGATGCAGACAACGGTATTTCAACATTTGGCATTTGCTTCCATTTCTCCGAATTTTATGATTATTCTGACATCTTCTTATGGGTTTATGCGTGGTAAAAAAGAAGGAATGATTGTTGGATTTGTTTCCGGTCTTTTCATGGATGTATTCTATGGAGTTGGCTCAATGATCGGCGCTTACGCATTAATTTATCTGTTGATTGGATACGGTAACGGATTTTTTAACAGGATGTTTTTTGAAGATGATATCAAACTGCCAATTTTATTGATTTCTGCGAGTGAGCTTGTATTTGGAATTTGTAATTATATTTTCCTTTACATGATGCGGAGTAAATTTGATTTTTGGTATTATTTTTGGAATATTATTGTACCGGAGCTTGTATATACGATCATTATTACATTGTTTTTATATCAATTGATTTTATATGTGAATCAACGCTTGGACGATGATGAAAAAAGGGGTGCAGGTAAGCTTGTTTAACCGGATCAAAATTACATTTAAAAATGTTATAAAATCCAGAGGTTTTGTTTTGATTATTGCATTCTGCATATTATTTTCCACACTGATCTATCGTGTGTTTGACCTGCAGATTGTAAATGGACAGAACTATTTGGAAGATTATAAATTATTAATACAGAAGAAAAAAGAACTTAAGGGAACAAGGGGACGGATTTATGACCGTAATGGTAATGTGCTTGCAGATAATAAGCTTGCCTATGCAGTTACCATTGAAGATGACGGGTCATTTGATGCAGAAACACGGGCAGAAAAAAATGATGTGATCAATGAGACGATTTTGAATGTCATTGATATTGTGGAATCCAATGGTGACAGTATTGTGAATGACTTCAGTATTCTTGTAAACAGCAATGGAGAATATGAATTTGCTATGAGCGAGGGAACTCGGAGGCAACGTTTCATTGCCGATGTGTACGGGAAGCGGACGATTGATGAACTGAGTGCGAAACAAAAGAATGCTACCGCGCAGGATATTATGGATTTTCTCTGTGAAGACGAAAAAAGCGGTTACAATATTGATCAGAAAAAATATGACAAGGCAACGGTAGTAAAGCTGACAACGATTCGTTATGCCATGCATCTGAACAGTTATCAGAAATATATTCCGGTAACGATAGCCACAGACATTAAAGATGTGACAGTGGCTGCGATAGAGGAGCATCTCGATACGCTTTATGGCATTGATATTGCAGAAGATTCTGTCCGTACTTATCCGGATGGAATGTATTTTGCACCGCTGCTTGGTTATACAGGCAAGATCTCTCAGTCAGAATATGAAACACTGTCAGAAGAGAAGAATAGCAATTACTCTTTGACAGATATTGTTGGAAAGGCTGGGATTGAACAGTCTATGGATCAGTATCTGCAAGGTACAAAAGGAGAAGAAACTGTCTATGTAGATAATGTGGGAAAAGTTGTGGAGTCTCAGAAAATATCTGCTGCGAAAGCAGGAAATGATCTATATCTTTCCATTGATAAGAATCTTCAGATTGCAGCATATCGCGTGATTGAAGAAAAGTTAGCAGGTATTTTACTGAGTAAGATCCAAAATATTATGAACTATACACCGGATCCGGAAAGTGATTCAAAAAATGTAATCATTCCAATTGATGATGTGTATTTTGCGTTGATCAATAACAGCATCCTTGATATGGATCATGTTGCTCTTGCAGAAGCCGGAGCAAACGAACAGGCGATTTACGGTGCATTTCAGATACGACTGGAGCAGTCTCTGGCAGAACTGTCCGCACAGCTTTCCAGTCCGCAGGCGCCTGTATATAGTGAACTTTCGAAAGAGATGCAGGCGTATATGAATTATATTGCAACCACATTGCTGACGACAAATATCGGAATTATACAGAAAGACAAAATTGATACAAATGATGAAATGTACAAAGCATGGATGGAAGACGAATCCATCAACCTTTATACGTATTTGAATCATGCAATTTCGAAAAACTGGATCGATACATCTGTGTTACAAAATTATATGTCTACAGATGCAAAATATTCCGATGCCTCTGAGATTTATCAGGCAATTCTGACATTTACACTGGACCATTTAAAAACAGATGATGCTTTTGCAAAATTGGTGTATCGCTATATGATTAAAGATGGTACGATCAGCGGAACAGAACTTTCCCTTGCTTTGTTTGAACAAAACGTTCTGGCGAGAGATGAGGCTTCGATAAATGGACTGTTAGATGGTTCGCTGTCATCCTACGACTTCATTCGCGCAAAGATTCAGTCGCTTGAACTAACACCGGGATCGTTGGGACTTGAGCCGTGTACCGGTTCTATTGTTATGACCGATGTAAACACCGGAAGTACGCTTTCCTGTGTGTCTTACCCTGGTTATGATAATAACCGTCTGGCAAACACAATGGATACTGCTTATTATTATGAACTTCAGAC
>CAUCYJ010000241.1:0-3601 GCA_958446945.1 uncultured Lachnospiraceae bacterium
AACTGAACATTGCATCCTCCTTCTATTTTTAATGCACGGATCAATCTCAATGCACTATCCCTAAGCATTTGATACACCCGGTTTGTTAATGTCTGTGAGGGACAGACGACAATTGAATCTCCGGTATGTATTCCAACTGGATCCATATTTTCCATATTACAAACTGCAATTGCAGTATCATTTGCATCCCGTATTACTTCATATTCAATTTCTTTATATCCCCGAACACTTTTTTCTACAAGTACCTGGTGGACTGGCGATATTTCCAATGCATGCCGCGCAAGTTCACGACACTGTACTGCATCATCTGCAAATCCTCCTCCAGTACCGCCAAGTGTAAATGCCGGTCGAAGAACAACGGGATACCCAATTTCTTCGGCTGCCTTTCCAATTTCTTCTACCGTTTCTGCAATTTGGGAAGGCAGTACTGGTTCTCCAATCATTTCGCATAATTCTTTAAATTGTTCCCTGTCTTCTGCACATCGAATACTTTTACTGCTGGTACCCAAAAGCTCTGTTTGACATTCTTTTAATACCCCTTTTTCTTCAAGCTCCATAGCCAGATTTAATCCAGTCTGTCCACCTATCCCCGGAACGATTGCGTCTGGTCGTTCATATCTGATAATCTTCGCCATATATTCCAGTGTGAGTGGTTCCATATAAACTTTATCCGCAATTGCAGTATCTGTCATAATTGTCGCCGGATTTGAATTGCATAAAATCACTTCATATCCTTCTTCTTTCAGTGCAAGACAGGCCTGTGTTCCAGCATAGTCAAATTCCGCCGCCTGGCCGATTACAATCGGTCCAGAACCAATGACAAGGATTTTATTCAAATCTGTCCTTTTTGCCATACTTATTTTCCTCCATTTCCTGAATAAACTGATCAAATAAATACATGCTGTCTCTAGGACCTGGTGCACTTTCCGGGTGATATTGTACTCCAAAGACATGTTCTTCCGGACATGCAGCTCCTTCGACCGTACCGTCCAGAAGATTCACATGCGTCAGCTCAAGTTTCGTTCTTTTCAAACTCTCTGCATCCACCGCATAAGAATGATTTTGAGAAGTAATTTCTATCTTTCCATCTATAAGCCGTTTGACCGGATGATTTCCTCCTCTGTGCCCAAATTTCATTTTATAAGTTTTAGCTCCGTAAGCAAGAGATATGATTTGATGTCCAAGGCAGATTCCAAAAATTGGATAGCGTCCCCGAAGCGTTTTTACAAGTTCTATAACCGATTTCATTTCTTCCGGATTTCCGGGACCATTGGACAAAAAAATACCATCAGGCTTTTCTTGCGTAATAATTTCCGCCGTCGTATTCCACGGATAAACAGTCAGGGCACAACTTCGTTGCTGCAGGCAGCGAACAATATTCTGTTTCATTCCACAGTCAATTACAGCTACATGATATTGATTTTCCACTAACGGATAGTATTCAATCTTCTTTCTACTGACAGACGCTACCGCATCTCTGGGGAATTGATATTTTTTCAATTGCTCCATACATTCTTTTTTCGGCATACTGGCATCTGTTAGAAAGGCTTTACAACTTCCGGTATTTCGTATTTTTCGTATGATCTGCCTCGTATCTACACCAGACAGTCCCGGGATCTGATACGCCTTCATTATCTTTCCCAGCGAAGCTTTACTGCAAAAATTTGACGGTACATCATTATATTCCCGTACAACCAATCCTCCAATTGTTGGAAGCGCTGTTTCATAATCTGTTTCCACCATTCCATAGTTACCAATCAGCGGATATGCCATTACAACTGTCTGATACGTATATGAAGGATCTGAAAGAATTTCCTGATATCCTACCATCCCTGTATGAAAGACAAGCTCTGTTATTGTACTTTTCTCACTTCCAAATCCTTTTCCGTAATATTCACTCCCATCTTCCAATACAATTTTTCTGTCAAATTGTTTCATCATTTTCTGCCACCTCTTCACTTCCTTCTTCTGCTTTTCGATTCAGTGCTGCCTGAATAAATTCCCGAAAAAGTGGATGTGTACGGTTCGGACGGCTTTTAAATTCCGGATGAAACTGTACACCTATATAAAATGGATGTGACTTCCATTCTATTGCCTCTACAAGCCGGTCATCCGGCGAAGTTCCACTAATGATCAAACCTACATTACTAAGTATACTGCGGTACTCATTATTCATTTCATAGCGATGACGATGGCGTTCCTCAATATAACTTGCTCCATAGCATTTTTTCAACACCGTTCCTTTTCGTATCCGGCAAGGGTAGCTTCCCAATCGCAGTGTTCCTCCTTTTTCAATACAATCCTGCTGTCCCGGCATAAAATCAATCACTTTGTGCTTACATTGTTCATCGAACTCACCCGAATTGGCATCTGTAATCCCAGCCGCACTTCTTGCGCAGGCAATTACAGCAATCTGCATTCCAAGACATATGCCAAGATATGGGATTTTTTGTTCTCTGGCATAGTCTGCCGCAAGAATCATTCCTTCAACCCCACGTTCTCCGAACCCTCCTGGAACAATAATTCCATGAATTCCTTTCAGTGTTTCTTGCAAGTTTTCTTTTGTTAAATGTTCTGAGTCAATCCAATGGATACAAATATGTGTATGTTTCTCATAACCGGCATGCCGCATTGCCTCTGCAACTGATAAGTATGCATCATGAAGTTTTACATATTTTCCTACAAGAGCAATTTTAACTTCACCTGAGCGATTATGTATTTTTCGAACAAGTTCTTTCCATTCCTGCAGATCTGCTTCCTTTGTATGCAATTGTAATTCTCTGCAGACAACAGATGAAAAATTCGATTCTTCCAGCATAAGAGGCGCTTCATATAGATTAGGCAGTGTGCGATTTTCTATCACACAATCTGCTTTCACATTACAAAATAGTGATATTTTTTGGAACACAGACTCTTCCAGCGGACGATCCGAACGGAGTACGACTATGTCTGGATGAATCCCACTTCCCTGCAATTCTTTTACCGAATGCTGTGTTGGTTTTGTTTTATGTTCTTCCGAACCACTTAAATACGGGACAAGTGTTACATGAATAAAAAGACTATTCTCCCGTCCAACTTCTACAGCAATCTGTCGAACAGCCTCCAGAAATGGCTGGGATTCCATATCGCCAATGGTTCCTCCGATTTCTGTAATTACTACATCGGCATTCGTCTGCTTTCCGACACGATAAATAAATTCTTTAATTTCATTTGTTATATGCGGAATTACCTGGACGGTCGAACCAAGATATTCCCCGCGTCTTTCTTTGTTCAGCACATTCCAATAAACTTTTCCGGCTGTCAGATTAGAAAAACGATTCAAATCCTCATCAATAAACCGTTCATAATGGCCAAGATCCAAATCTGTTTCCGCCCCGTCTTCTGTTACATAAACTTCTCCATGCTGATATGGACTCATTGTTCCCGGGTCCACATTAATGTATGGGTCTAATTTTTGTGCGGCAACTTTTAGTCCACGCGATTTTAACAGGCGCCCAAGTGATGCCGCTGTAATCCCTTTTCCAAGGCCAGACACCACTCCTCCGGTTACAAAAATATATTTTGTCATAAGTCTTCCTCTTTCTTTTCATTATTTATACGC
>CAUCYJ010000242.1:0-3594 GCA_958446945.1 uncultured Lachnospiraceae bacterium
AATATTATGGTGGGGATTATAGTAGTGCTTATTATGGTGTCCAAGAAGTAGAAGAGAGAAAAGAGAGTACAGAAGAATAAAAGAAAAAGAGGGATTAAGATGAACAAAAACCGTATATTTTTATCTTCGCCTACTATGCATGGGGAGGAACAAAGTTATATCAGAGAAGCATTTGAAACGAATTGGATTGCGCCCCTTGGGGCTAATGTGGACGGCTTTGAGAAAGAAATTAGTGTCTACACTGGAAGTCCGTATGCAGCGGCATTAAGTTCAGGAACAGCAGCAATCCATCTTGCATTAAAGTTAGCAGGAGTAAAGACAGGAGATACGGTATTTGTATCATCGTTAACATTTTCGGCGACATGCAATCCGATCGTATATGAAGGAGGAATTCCGGTATTTATTGATTCTGAAAGAGATACATGGAATATGTCGCCGGAGGCATTACGAGCAGCTTTTGAAAAATATCCAGATACAAAAGTGGTGGTTGTTGTTCATTTGTATGGAACGCCAGCAAAGATGGATGAAATCATGGCGATTTGTAAAGAGCATCAAGCTGTTTTGATAGAAGATGCGGCTGAAAGCCTAGGAGCTACTTATCATGGGAAACAGACAGGAACATTCGGAAAGTTAGGCATCTATTCTTTTAATGGGAATAAAATTATCACAACATCAGGTGGTGGTATGCTTGTAGGAAAAGATGAAGAGTGTATCCAAAAAGCTAGATTTTATGCGACACAGGCACGTGAGCCTGAGAGACATTATGAGCATAAAGAGATTGGGTTCAATTACCGTATGTCAAACATTGTAGCAGGTATTGGACGAGGACAGCTCAGACATTTGGATGAGCACATTGCATTAAAGAGAGAAATTTATAACACTTATAAAGAAGCGTTTAACGATATAGAAGAAATTACAATGAATCCGATTCCGGAAGATTGTGAGGCAAATAACTGGCTATCTTGTATGGTGATTGATCCGAAGTGTAAAGTAAAGCCGGTAGATGTAATGATTGCATTAGAAAAAGAGAATATTGAAAGTAGGCCAATTTGGAAACCGATGCACTTGCAGCCAGTCTTCGCAGAAAATGATTTTATTACATTAGAAGAAAATGGAAGTGTTGCAGAGGAGATTTTTAATATCGGGGTATGTCTACCAAGCGATATCAAAAATACAAAAGATGATATGAACAAAATTATACAAATTGTTAAAGATTTATTTATAGAATAAAAGGATACAAGGAAAGGGAATGGGATGTATCGAAAATATTTTAAGAGATGCATGGATTTTATACTGTCGTTGGCTGCGATTCTTGTGTTGTCGCCAGTTTACTTGATTGTTGCGATTTTTGTGAGAGTGAAATTAGGAAGTCCGATCCTATTTTGTCAGAAAAGACCAGGGAAGGATGAAAAGATATTTAATATGTATAAATTTCGCACGATGACAGATGAGCGTGATGAGAACGGAGAATTGCTTCCGGATGAAGTGAGACTTACAAAATTTGGAAAATTCTTGCGTTCCACAAGCTTGGATGAGCTGCCGGAACTTTTTAATATCTTAAAAGGTGACATGAGCATTATCGGACCACGCCCGCTTCTTGTAGAATATCTTCCGAGATATAATGCAGAACAGAGACGTCGCCATGAAGTGCGTCCAGGGCTTAGCGGGCTTGCTCAGGCAAATGGAAGAAACACAATCAGCTGGGAGCAGAAATTTAAATACGATGTAGAGTATGTGGATCATGTAACATTTCTTGGGGATTGGAAGATTATCTTTCAGACGATTTGGAATGTGTTGAAACGAGATGGGATTAGTTCGGATACTGCTGTGACGATGGAGAAATTCATGGGAACAGAAGAAAGTGTGGAGTCAAAACATGTCTAAAAAGTTAGTGATTATAGGTGCCAGCGGACATGGAAAAGTGATTGCAGACATCGCTTTGAGAAATGGATATGAGATTGTTGGATTTTTAGACGACAATGATGCGTTAAAAGAGATTGTAGGATTTCCGGTACTTGGAGGTGTATCGGAAATTCCAAGATATCAGATGGAATGTGAGTTTATCATCGCGATTGGAAGTAATCAGATTCGTGAGATGATTGCTAAGCAGTATGCGGTGAAATGGGCAATTCTGATTCATCCGACTGCAGTCATCGGAATGGATGTTCAGATTGAAGTTGGAACAGTCGTGATGGCAAACGCAGTCATCAATCCGTCTGCTCGTATCGGAAAGCATTGTATCATCAATACAGGAGCCGTCATTGAGCATGATAATTTTCTGCAGGATTACGTACATGTGTCACCGAATGCAACGCTTGCCGGAACAGTTCATGTTGGAGAACGAGTGCATGTGGGTGTGGGGGTCTGCGTGAAAAATAACACAAGTATCACAGCTGATGTGACGATCGGCGCAGGGGCAGCAGTTGTAAAAGATATCACAGAAGCCGGAGTGTATGTGGGAGTGCCGACAAGGAGAATGAGATAGATGAAAAAGATTTGTTATGTGGTTACAGTTCCAATTACAATTAGAGCATTTTTCGTTCCACAATTACAATATTTAGCAGAACATGAATTTGAAGTACATGTTATTTGTTCGGAAGATGATGGACTTCAAGAGTTGTTGGGGGAAAAGATAAAATATATACCATTGAATATGCCAAGAGGGATTAGTGTTGGGGGTACAATTAAAGCTATCAAAGAACTGACTAGAATATTTAAGAGAGAAAAATATGATTTAGTGCAGTATTCCACACCAAATGCAGCCTTATATGCAGCTATTGCAAGTAAAATAGTGAAATGTGAAATTAGAAATTATCATTGTATGGGGTTTCGCTACTTGGGATTTCATGGTGTTACTAAGTTTATATTTAAATTCATAGAAAAAATAATATGTAAGATTTCTACGGATATAGAATGTGTAAGTCAGTCGAATTTAGAGCTAGGAATAGCAGAAAAATTGTTTGATGGTCAAAAGGCTACGGTAGTTTTCCATGGCAGTACAGGTGGTGTGGATTTAAATAAATTTGATATTAAATATAAAAAAAAGTGGAAAAAGGAAGTTCGAAGTAATTATAGCATAGAGGATAAAGAATTCGTGTTTGGATTTATTGGAAGAATTACGAGAGATAAGGGAATCAATGAATTATTCGAGGCTTTTTTTTCTATGAGGAATCAATTTAAACTATTATTAGTAGGAGAAATAGAGGAAAATCATAATTTAGATTTGAATTTGTTGGAAAAGAGCAAAGAAAATCCAAATGTAATTTGGGTTGGAAAAAGTGAGGTTGTTGAAAAATATTATGCAGCAATAGATGTATTAGTGCTTCCGAGTTATCGGGAAGGTTTTGGGAATGCGATTATTGAGGCAGAAGCTATGGGAATTCCTGTAATTGTATCAAATATACCGGGACCTCAAGATACTATGGTAGAGAATGAAACAGGATATTTGGTTGAGGCTAAAAATATATTAGACTTGAAAGCAAAAATGAGAAAAATTGCAGATGTGGAAATTTGTAAGGAATTTTCACAAAATGCTTATAGTTTTGCAAAACACAATTTTTATTCAGTACTTCTTAATGAGTATATTTTAAAAAG
>CAUCYJ010000243.1:0-3585 GCA_958446945.1 uncultured Lachnospiraceae bacterium
GAGAACTTTTTAAAAGATGGGAAGAATCAAGCGGAGTTCGATAGGCGTGTTAGCAAGGCAATCGAAACAGCACTCGGAAACGCAAAGGTGAAATGGCAGGAAGATGCTGACCAAAAGGCGGAAGAAGCTGCTAAAGTTGCGAAGATGAATGCAGAGCAGAAGCAGCAGTATGACATGGACAAATTGAAGGAAGAAAACGAGAGACTGAAAGCAGAGTCTGTGAGAAATCAGCTTAGTAGAAATGCAGCAGGAGTCCTTGCAGAAAAAGGCATTGAGGCAACGCAAGAGGTGCTTGATTTTGTTGTGGGAGCTGATGAAGCAGATACCAATGCAAGGATTGACACTCTCGTGAAAATCGTTGAATCCCAGCTTAAGAAAGCCGAGATCGCTAGAGCAACCGGAACTACACCAAAGACCATGACGAACCAAGGAAGCCAGATGTCTGAATTTGACAAGAGACTTGCGAAGTATAAGTAAAGGAGATTATGAAAATGAAAAACAAAGAATTTATGATGTTACAGTTATTTGCAGATGGAGACAACAATGATATGACGGCAAGGAGCTTTCAGCTTGAGTTTAAAAACCTCTTGCAGGCAGTATTCAAGAAGACAGCTTATTTTGCTGACTTTTTCGGTGGAGAGCTCGAAGCACTTGATGGTGTGAGAGAAAACGAGACAGCATTTTACGTAAAGACATCAGACATCCCAGTTACTGTTGGAACTGGATATGATAAGACGGCAACGAAAGCATTTGGAACAGGAACAGGAAGCTCTAGTCGCTTTGGAGAGAGAAAAGAGATTATCTACAAAGACACGCCAGTCAATTATTCTTGGGGTTGGAATTTTCACGAAGGAATTGATCGGCACACGGTAAACAACGATTTTGATGTTGCGGTGGCAGATCGCTTGGAACTGCAGGCGCAGGCAAAAACCAAGGCATTTAACAAACAGCACGGAAAATTTATTTCTCAGTCAGCCGGAAAGTCTTTGGAAGTCACAGATTATACAGCAGATAACGTATTGAAGCTGTTTAACGAACTTTCAAAACATTTCAACAACATCGAAGCAATCGGAACGAAAAAGATTAAGGTTTGCTCAGACCTTTACAATGCGATTGTAGATCATCCTCTGAATACAGCTGCGAAACACTCTACTGTAAACATTGACGGAAACGAAGTTGTGAAATTCAAGGGCTTTCTCGTGGAAGAGGTTCCGGACGAATTATTCCAGTCCACAGATTGCGCTTATGCTTATATCGCAGGAGTTGGTAAAGCATTTACCGGAATCAATACAGCAAGAACGATCGAGTCAGAAGACTTTGACGGTGTAGCTTTGCAGGGTGCTGGAAAAGCAGGAGAATTTATCCTGAAAGATAACAAGAAAGCAGTTGTAAAAGTGTCGGCGGGGGAATAGAACCCTCTGACGATGCAGCCTTAATTGGCAGAGGGAAAGTCGGAAAGGCAAAAGTAGGGAAAGACAAATAATATTTGGAGGTATTGAATATGGCATATGTAAAAAAAGATTGGACAAACGGAGAAGTGATTCAAGAGGCGGCGATGGACAACATCGAAAATGGTATTGCTGCAAATGATGCAAAAAATACACAGCAGGACGGAAAAATCAGCGATATCGATGGGAAACTTGTTAAGGCGGTTGCCGGATCTAAAGATGGTTTGATGTCAAAAGAGGACAAAACAAAACTTGACGGAATTGCCGCCAATGCAAATAATTATGTGTTACCAGCCGCAGGATCTAGTATTGGTGGGGTAAAAAAAGCAAGCGCAGTTGCTAATGTGGCATCAGCTGATGCCGCAGCGGTTGGTGGAGTGTACGCTAAAGCAGAAATAGACAAAATCGTTACGTTGGCAAACGAAACAAAGAAGCAACTAAATGCAACATTAGCAGCACTTAAAACGGCAGGGCAGATGGCGGATGCGTAGAAGGTGATTTGATCAAAAACAAATCATTTAAAACTCTTAGGTGGAGGAAGACGGATGTTAAATGACTTAAAGATAATGCTCGGCATTGAATCTAGTGACAATTCTCTCGATGAAAAGCTGACATTAGTGCTTAATTCTGTGCAGGGGCGCCTAAAGCTCCTGCTTGGAGGAATTGAAGTACCGCAGGAAATGAATCACATTGTTATTGAAGTGGCAGTGATTCGGTTCAACCGGCTAGGTTCCGAAGGGATGTCTTCCCACAATGTCGAGGGCGAAAGCATGTCTTACAACGACAATGATTTTGATGGATTTATGAATGAGATACAAGCTTTTTTAGATTCGCAAAAGGAATCAAAGCGAGGAAGGGTGCGATTTATTTGAGATGCGATACAGAGGTTTTCCTCCAGTCGGTTATGACTGGAGAGTACAATGAATCTACCGGAGATTATGGAGATGATATAATCTACGAAGAAAAAAGACATGCCAGCGTTACGGATACCGGCACGGATACGATGAATCTTGTGTACGGTGCTATAAAGCAGGGAAGTAAGACGGTGCGATTACAGATGCACTATAAAAAAACGTTTGATCGTATCCGGATAGGCAACGCCTTATACAGAGTGGATTTTGAGCGGAAACTGCGGACAAAGCATGTGTTTGTAGTATCGGAGGTGCAAAGTGGCAGAAATTAAATTTGAGGGAATTGCAAAGCTGAATAAAGGCTTGAAGAAGAGAATGGATATGAGTGCTGTGAAGACTGCTGTAAAAAAGAACGGCTCAGATATGCAAAAGAAAGCGCAGAGGAATGCTCCGGTAGATACTGGAAATCTTAAGAACAACATCGGTTTGGAGATTTCAGACGGTGGAATGACTGCCACAGTAGAGCCGACAGCCGAGTATGCACCTTATGTAGAGCTTGGAACCCGCTTTATGGAAGCTCAACCGTTTTTGAAGCCTGCATTTGAGGAGCAGAAAAAGCAGTTTGAAAAAGATTTGAAAGAACTTGTGAGGTGATATATGGATCCGCAGCAAGAATTATTTACAAAATTACTTACAGAGATCAAAGCATTAGGATATGACGTATACGATGGCTTTTTGCCACCAGATGGTACGCCGTATCCTTTTGTGTATCTTGCAGACAGTCAACAGATTGATGAAGCAAATAAGACCGCTGTCTTTGGTAATGTCCATCAGACGATCCATATTTGGTGCGACAATCCAAAGCGCAGAGGCACGGTATCAAAAATGTTGTTGGCGATTAAAAATACATGCAGAAAATTGGAACACACCGATAATTTTGCATGGGATGTCCGGAATGTAAATCAAAGGATTTTACCGGATAAGACCACGAAACAACCGCTCTTACATGGGCTGTTAGAAATAGAATTTAGTTTTAGCTAGAGAGGAGAAAAAAAGTATGTTTAAGACAGGTTTACAGTTATTTGCAGAGGCGGTAGCTGGTAAGAAAATCGTTTATTTGTACCGCCTTGCAGAAAAAGCAAAAACAGAAGCTGCAAAGAATCTTGCGTTTACAACAGAAAATGGAAGAACGAAGAGTAAGGATGCGGAGTCTACGGCTACCAAAGACGGCTCTATCCGTACACCGGGAGCAGCAGAGACCGAAATTACTGCAACAGCCGTATTAT
>CAUCYJ010000244.1:0-3575 GCA_958446945.1 uncultured Lachnospiraceae bacterium
AATCAGATCCCCCCACAATAACTGATATGCTTTACTGATCAATGTTACGATCATCTGACCTGCCTGTTCCAATAAATCCATAATTCATCCCCCTGTAAAAATTCATTGTCATTCCTTTTCTTATAGTATATAGTAGAAAATAGAATCTGTAAAATTGATAGTTATGATAATAAGCATCTATTTTTTCGATAGTGAGGTATTTTTTATGGAATTGAAAAACTTAATCACATTTATACACGTTGCAGAACTTTGCAGTTTTACAAAAGCATCAGAACGTCTTGGATTCTCTCAGTCCACGGTTTCCTTTCAAATCCGTCAACTGGAAGAAGAACTGAACCTTCGCCTTTTTGACCGAATTAATCATACCGTGGTTCTTACAGCTAAAGGCCGTGAAGTGCTGAACTATGCTCATCAAATAAACAAACTAACCCAAGCTTTAAAGTTTAATATCCAAGATCCAAAGAATATCAGTGGGCATGTTCGTCTGGCTACTGCCGATTCTCTTTGTACTTCTCTTCTCTCAAGTAACTTTGACGGTTTTCGAAAACAATATCCCGGGATTTCTCTTAAAATTGAAACCGCCGGGACAGAAGAAATCTTTCAACTGCTAAATCAAAATCAGGTAGATGCCGTTTTAACACTTGACAATCATATCTATAACACAGAATATGTAATTGTGCGTGAAAAAAAAGTTCAAACCCACTTTGTTGCTGCGGCAACTCATCCCCTCTGCCGCAAATCGACAATTTCTATTCAGGAACTAATTGCACAGCCATTTATCTTAACCGAAAAAGGAACAAGTTATCGAAGAATGATGGAAGAACGCCTTGCAGAAATCTCTCTTGCAGTTCAACCGATTCTTGAAATCGGAAGTACCGAATTAATCTGCACCCTCGTAAGTCAGGGAATCGGCATTTCCTTTCTTCCGGATTATGTCACTGAAAAAGCGGTTTCCTCTGGCATCCTTTCTCATCTGCCTGTAGAAGATTTTGAAATTGATGTCTGGAAGCAGCTCCTCTACCATTATGACAAATGGGTTTCACCGCAAATGGAATCGGTTCTTAATTACTGTATCAAAAAAGAATTTTAACTTAACGAGACGCAACAAGTTCCACAAATTTCTGCATTTGGGAGGTTACCCATTTACTGTGATGATAAAACAGCTGACTGTACATCACAACTTGAGGAAGATTTGTGTGAACCTGCTGTAACGTTTTTTGCTCCAATGCATCTTTCACAGTAAATTCCGGCAAAAATGAATATCCCATCCCACGCTTCAATAACTGAATGATGGTATCTGTATTTCCAGTTTCAAGAATCGGATTTACTTCCAGTCCATATCCTGCCAGAAGGCGCTCCAGTTCGTACTGGTATGCCGCTCCCATTTCTGTCAGGATAAACGGCTTCTGGATCAGTTTTTCAATCGGCAGCATTATAGGTTTATTCTTCTCTTGACTATAACGGGTCACAAATACAATTTTATCTTCTTTTTCCGCCACACATTTCCATTCTGATTTACAGATTTTTCGATCCAATGTATAGAGCAGATCAATTTCATTTTGTCTTGCCATCTCCATCAATTCTTCCGTTGTCCCTGATTTTAGTACAAACCTGACTTTCGGATATTGCTTATGAAAACAATGAATGATCTCTGGCAGAATTGCTGTGCTAACAGACTCCACCCCACCAACCCTCAATGTTCCTTCCATTTCACCCTCTGCATTTGCAAAAGTCAGTGCCTGATTCGTCAGTTTCATGATCTCATTGGCATAAGTTGTAAACTCCACTCCCCGTTCTGTCAACGTAATGCTTTTTCCAATCCTTTCAAATAACTGTGTTCCAAGCTCTTTTTCCAGCTGGCGGATTTGAACTGTTACCGCAGACTGCGAATATCCTAACTGATCAGCTGCTTTTGAAATATTCTGTGTCCCCGCTACCTTTAAAAATGTACGAATATTCCTTAACTCCATATGAAGCACCTCTTTATTAAATATTTTAATATATATTATCAAATAGATGAATTTTACATATATATGTACTTAGTGTACACTATGAATAGAATTGCGTAAAGAACTATTGATCATCTGATAACTTAGAAGGAGTAAAGACTATGATTAACAGCGAAAATGTTTTAAATACAGCACAGTTGGAAGAAATTGTTCAAACATTTGTCCATGAATTCTGTAAAGAAAAACGAGATATCCACTCACAGAATGTTACCTGGTACACGGACGAAGATCAGAAAGAAAAAATCCGTCAGATAGGGTTTTCCAAAGATGGCCGCCCGGTTGCTGAAGTAGTAGAGGAAATGATGAAAGAAGTTTATCACTACCGCGGCGATGGAAATCATCCGCGCTTTTTCGGATTTGTTCCGGGACCTGCTTCTTCGATTTCCTGGCTTGGCGATATTATGACTTCTGCATACAATATCCATGCAGGCGGAAGTAAACTTGCTCCAACTATCAACTGTATTGAGCAGGAAGTACTGCACTGGCTCTGCAGTTTAGCCGGCTTTCACGAACGCCCGGGTGGTGTATTCGTAAGCGGAGGCTCTATGGCAAATATCACTGCATTGACTGCTGCCCGGGACTGGAAACTAAATGATGAAACAATGCATCTTGGCGTTGCATATATTTCTGATCAGACGCACAGTTCTGTCGCAAAAGGACTTCGTATTATTGGAATCCCTCAGTCCAGAATCCGTATCATTCCAACTAATGCACAGTTCCAGATGAAAATGAAAGACTTAAAAAATGCCATTCTTGCTGACAAAGAAGCCGGATTCATTCCTTTTGTTGTAATTGGTACTGCCGGAACAACAAACACAGGAAGCATTGATCCTCTTCCGGAAATTGCATCAATTTGCAGAGAACACGAACTTTGGTTTCACATCGATGGCGCTTACGGAGCCTCTGTACTCCTCAGCCCAAATTACCGCCATTTGCTCAAAGGTATCGAACAAGCCGACAGTCTCAGCTGGGATGCTCATAAATGGCTGTTCCAGACCTATGGCTGCGCTATGGTACTCGTCAAAGATGTGCGACATTTATTCCATAGTTTCCATGTAAATCCTGAATATCTCAAAGATATCGAAGGCGACTGCGAACATATTAACCCCTGGGATATCGGAATGGAATTGACACGCCCTGCCCGCGGTCTGAAACTTTGGCTCACATTGCAGGTATTAGGAACAGACCTGATCGGAAGCGCAATTGAACACGGTTTTGAACTTGCAGATTGGGCAGAGGAAGCAATACGCGAATTAGACCACTGGGAAATTGTTTCTCCTTCACAGCTTGCAATGGTAAATTTCCGCTATATTGCGGATGATTTAACAGAAGAAGAACTAGCTTTCATCAACGAGAAAGCATCAGAGCGAATGCTTCAAACAGGCTATGCTGCCATCTTCACAACCGTATTAAACAAGAAAAAGGTGCTGCGCATCTGCGCCCTCCATCCAGAAACAACAAGAGAGGACATGCGTACCACCATCCATATGCTTGATAATTTTGCAAAGCAGATTCATGCTAAATTAAAAGATTCTGTCCAATAACTGACAAAAGGCACCGGAGATT
>CAUCYJ010000245.1:0-3560 GCA_958446945.1 uncultured Lachnospiraceae bacterium
CCGGCAAAGAAACCACAGCCAAAGAGAACGACAGAAGAGCTTCCAAGAGAACGTGCTCCAAAGCAGAAGACATCACAGCAGACATATTCCAATATTCCGCCGAAGGAAGTGCGTCAGAAACGGGAAGAAGAAATGAAACGCGGTTATGATGAACTGCTTTCAGTAGAAGATGAGGATGAAAGCCGCGGATCAAAGGCTCCGGTCATCATTCTTCTAATTTTAATCCTGATTGCGCTTGGTGCAGCAGGGACAATTTTCTACTGTAAGATGACAGATCGTCCGATTCCGTTTATTTCTCAGAATGTGCAGACAGAGTATGCTATAAGTGCTTCCGCAGAAGAGACAGAAGTACTTCCGGAAGAAGCAGAAGAAGCTCTGTTTGTCTAACAGATTTTTAAATTTAGAAAGAAGAACCTTTCATCTGAAATTTTTATAAAGATGAAAAGGGTATCGCTTAATTTTGCGATACCCTTTTTGTTAGTGTAATGATTGGTTTTATATCATTGCAGTGGACAGTTTTTTGTGTACATGACGATAACAAAGAATATGGACACTTGCAGTTAAAATCCAGGAAATCGGATAAGAAATATACAGGATAAATAAAGTGTGTTCCCACTGGAAAATTGTAAAAATCCATAACACGCGGAAAGCACAGGCTCCGGTCAGCGATACAATCATCGGCATCACAGAATAGCCAAGTCCGCGAATGCTTCCGACCATGACATCCATAATACCACAGAGAAAATAAGTACAGCTGATGATTGCCATTCGAGACAGCCCAAATTCGATTACCTGTGGATCTGAAGAGTAAATACCAAGCAGCTGGCGGCCAAATAGGTAGGCTCCATTTCCTAGAAGGAGTCCGATTACAGAAACAATCGCAAGGCAGCGGAACAAAATCTGATTGATACGATTATACTTTTTGGCACCCATATTCTGGCTTGTAAAACTCAGTGCAGTTTGATAGATGGCGTTCATGGATGTGTAGACAAATCCTTCAATATTGGATGCAGCAGTATTTCCGGCCATTGCAATGGAGCCGAAGGAATTTACAGAAGATTGAATCAGTACGTTGGAGATAGAAAATACGACGCCCTGCATCCCGGCGGGCAACCCAATCTTTAACATCTGAATCAATTTATCGTTATGTATTTTTAGATTTTTTAGATTTAAATGACACATTCCTTCTATATGGGTCAGACAATTTAATATAAGAAGAGCTGAAATTATTTGTGAAATAACAGTTGCAGCGGCAACTCCGGCAACGCCCATGTGGAAGACGATTACAAAGATTAAATTGAATATTACATTAATCACACCGGCTACCATGAGGAAATAAAGCGGACGTTGTGTATCGCCTATAGCACGAAGAATGGCTGCGCCGAAATTATAAATCATAAAGGCAGGCATTCCAATAAAATAAATGCGCATATAAAGTACAGAATGTGCAATAACATTATCTGGAGTTCCCATCATTTCAAGAAGTGGGCGTGCTAGAATAACGCCAACGAAGATCATGAGAATTCCGCCGAGAATGGCTGTCATAATAGAAGTATGAACAGTATCGCTGACTTCTGCTTCTTTTTTTGCGCCATAGAATCGAGCTACTAATACATTGGTTCCGATGGAAAGGCCGATGAATAAATTCACAAGAAGGTTGATCAGAGCGCTGGTAGAACCAACTGCTGCAAGTGCATGGCTTCCGGTAAAGCGGCCAACAACAACAATATCTGCTGCGTTAAAGAGAAGCTGGAGGATTCCGGATAGAATCAGAGGTCCTGAGAAAATGAGGATTTTCCCAAGGAGCGGACCATTGCACATGTCCATTTCATAATTTTTTTTCATGCTGTAACACCTCAATTTCTTTAAAACTATATACCTAACTTAATATTATAAGCATCCCCAAAAGAAAGTTCAAGAAAGAAAGAGAGATTAGATGTACTTTCTAGTGTGCATGAAAAACTTGATGAGAATCGCTATTTAATGGCGCGTTCCACAATAGCAACAATGCTGAGAAAATAGTTCTGACAGAAAAATGTGTTGAGATGAACCGAGAGACAGAGAAGATAATCAACTATCATTCTCCATATTATCAGCTTTACATCGGGTTATCTGCAAATAAATATTTTTATACCATAGTACAAAAAAGAATAGTATTTCAGAGCAGCATATGCTAAAATAAAGTGAAAAATGAACTGTTAGGAGAAGAGGATGAAAAAATTAGTAATTATTTTAGGGGTGTTGGGAGTATCTTTTTCGGCTGTTTTTGTGAGAATTACAGATGCGCCATCTCTTGTGCTGACATTTTACAGATCGCTTTTTGCTGCAATATTTTTAGCACCGGCGCTTTTTGTAAAATTTCGTCCGGAATTGAAAAAATTAACAAAAAAAGATGTGCTGCTCTGTGTAATCAGCGGTTGTTTTTTGGGACTGCACTTTTCGGCTTATTTCGAGTCGCTGAGATTTACCAGTATTGCATCCAGTGTTGTACTGGTAGACACAGAAGTTTTTTTTGTTGCGTTTGCCATGCTGTTTTTCTTTCGGGAAAAGATTTCCAGGCAAGGATGGATCGGAATTTTTCTGGCATTTGCAGGAAGTGTTGTAGTGGCAATGGCAGATGCAGGAATTGGAAGTGATATTCTGAAAGGTGATATGATCGCATTATCCGGAGCTGCATTTATGGCGGTATATACCATTATTGGAAAAATTTGTAGGAAGCATATGACAACGACAGTTTATACGTTTCTTGTATATGCATCTTCAGCGGTAACGGTATTTGTACTTCTGCTGCTGCAGAAAACACCGGTTACCGGGTATGGTCCGTCTATGTTTGTCTCAAGTATCGGTATGGCAATTTGCTGTAGCCTTCTGGGACACAGTATTTTCAGTTGGGGGCTGAAATATGAAAAAGCATCCTTTATTTCTACAGTAAAACTTCTGGAACCGGTGTTTGCATCGGTACTTGGAATCTTTTTATTTTCAGAAATTCCGGGATTATATACAGTTCTTGGCGGTATCGTAATTATTCTTGGAATTTTTATTTATTCAAAGCATAGTGAGTAGCAGAAAACAGGAGGAAGAAAAATGTTATTTGTCGAATATCCAAAATGTACTACTTGTCAGAAAGCAAAAAAATGGCTGACAGAGCAAGGAACTGCATTTGAATGCAGACATATTGTAGAAAATCACCCTACGGTGGAAGAATTAAAACAGTGGCACCAGATGAGCGGTCTTCCGCTGAAAAGATTTTTTAACACAAGCGGGATGAAATATAAGGAACTTGGACTAAAGGACAAGCTGCCGCAGATGACAGAGGAAGAGCAGTATGAACTTCTTGCAACCGACGGTATGCTTGTGAAACGTCCGCTGCTTGTGGGAGATGATTTTGCTGTTCCGGGATTTCGGGAAAAAGAGTGGGAAGAAAAGCTGAATTCATAAGAATTTTATACTTTATTCAGAGCCAGTACATTGACTTTCGGGGGAGAAAAGCGTATATTTTCCATATGTAAAAAGAAAAGGAGCTAACTATATGCAGGAAGTAAAAACACCTAAAAGATCCC
>CAUCYJ010000246.1:0-3557 GCA_958446945.1 uncultured Lachnospiraceae bacterium
GGGCGGAAACTGCGGCTCCCAGAGTTCTACATTGATCATTCGCGGTCTTGCACTTGATGAATTCGAATTCAAAGACATTTTCAGGATTATGTTTAAGGAATTCCGCGTTTCTTTGCTTGTAGGCGCCTTTCTTGCCCTGGCAAACGGACTGCGCATTTTCCTAATGTATAAAGATGTCTCTCTGGCTGTTGTTGTATCACTCTCTCTTGTAGCTACAATCATTATTTCTAAATTGATCGGCTGTACACTGCCGCTGTTTGCCAAAAAATTCCATTTCGATCCGGCAATCATGGCAGCGCCTCTCATTACAACAATCGTAGATACCTGTTCTGTCATGATCTATTTTCAGATTGCAACAATGATTTTCCACCTGTCAGTTTAGTTACGTAAAAAAGCTGCGGAACCCCAAAATGTTCCACAGCTTTTTTATTTTCATAGAATATCTTTTCTTTTGTATTCTATTTTACTTTAATTTCGTGAATCCATCCTTCCGGCGCTTCAATCCGTCCCATCTGGATTCCGGTCAGTGTGTCATACAGCTTCTTCGTAACAGGTCCCATCGCTTCCATACCGCTTGGGAAGCAGATTTCTTCCCCATGATCCACAATCTTTCCTACCGGAGAAATGACTGCTGCTGTCCCGCAAAGTCCACATTCTGCAAATGTTTTTACTTCTTCAAGTGTTACTTCCCGCTCTTCCACTTCCAATCCCAGATATTCTCTGGCAACATAGATGAGTGAACGTCTTGTAATCGAAGGTAAAATGCTGTCTGACTTTGGCGTAATCACTTTATTATCTTTCGTAATAAAAATAAAATTTGCACCTCCGGTCTCTTCTACTTTTGTTCTTGTACCCGGATCCAGATATAAATTCTCGTCATATCCTTCTTTATGAGCTGTCATAATTGCATGAAGACTCATTGCATAGTTCAGTCCCGCTTTAATATGTCCTGTTCCATGAGGAGCTGCCCTGTCAAAATCAGATACTTTAATCGTAAGCGGCTTCGCACCGCCTTTAAAATATGGTCCCACCGGTGTTACAAATATACGAAACTGATATTCATCTGCCGGTTTCACTCCGATGACTGGATTTGTGCCAAACAGATATGGACGAATATATAAAGTAGCTCCGGAACCAAACGGCGGAACCCACTCAGCATTCGCCGCTACAACTTGCTCCACCGCTTCCATAAATTTCTCTTTCGGAAATACCGGCATTTCAAGCCGTCTCGCAGAATCTTCCATACGCTGTCCATTCAGATCCGGCCGGAATGTGACAATTCTTCCATCTTCTGTCGTATATGCTTTCAAACCTTCAAAACACGTCTGAGCATATTGAAGTACACCTGCACACTCATTGATAACTACATTCGCATCCGATGTCAGCTTTCCTTCCTGCCATTTTCCATCTTTAAAATCTGCAACATATCTCTGATCTGTCTGTACATAGCCAAATCCAAGATTAGCCCAGTCCATCTCTTTTTTCTCCATATTCCTTCACTCCAATCACTATTGCTGGCACATTTGCACTTTTTATGTTCTCCATTATAATACGGTCACACATAAAATTCAAGAGTGCACTCTGTTTTTCTCCTTTTAGCATTCATTCATGCAGATTGCCTCAATTCCAACGCTTTCTTCTCTTACCACTTCAATCTGTTGAAATTCTTTCTGCATTAATTCAATTACCAAATCATTTTTTCTGCTATCTGAACAAACTCTAAAAGTAATCAGACTCTCCAGATTATAAGATTTTCCTAAAAAAATATTATATGATTACATTACATCAATATCAACACGGCGTATTTAACTAACTCTCAGATTAAATTATATCAATTTTATTGTATTTCTATACTCGCTCATATTTAGCAAAAACATACTCCAAATCGAAGTACGTCTGCTCTTCTGTAACTCCTGTCATCTTCCAATCTTTCATTTCATCCAGGTTTGGAAAAAATGTATCAGCCTCATAGATATGATCGATTTTTGTTACATAAGCTGTATCACAGTACGGAAGCAGCTGGCGGTAAACACTTTCCCCGCCGATTACATAAATATCTTCCGATGGATATTTCTTCAGCTCTTCCATCATCTCTTCCAATGTTCCCACAACTACAGCATCTTTTACTTTGTAATTTAGATCTTTTGTCAGAACAATATTGGTTCGATTTTTCAGCGGTTGTCCCCCCGGGAAACTTTCCAGTGTCTTTCTTCCCATCGCAACGACCTTTCCGCTCGTCGTCTCCCGAAAAAATTTCATATCTGCCGGTATACTTACAAGAAGCTTATTGGATAAGCCAATCGCCCAGTTCTTATCTACAGCAACAATCAGATTCATGTCTTTCTCCTCCTAAACTGCAATTGGAATATTTTTAATCTGTGGTCCGGTCACATAATCATCCAGACGTACATCGTCCTTCGTAAACTGATAAAAATCTTTTATCTCCGGATTCAGCCAGAATTTCGGTGCAGGATACGTCTCTCTTGTAATCAATTCCTCCACAAGCGGGATATGCCGATCATAAATATGCGCATCTGCAATCACATGCACGAACTCACCCACATTCATATCACAAACCTGCGCCAACATATGCACCAGAACAGCATATTGACAAACATTCCAGTTATTAGCTGCCAATACATCTTGAGAACGCTGGTTTAAAATTGCATTTAATATCAGACGATCGCTTCCTGCTTTCTTTGTCACATTAAATGTCATACTGTATGCACAAGGATACAGATTCATCTCATGCAGATCCTGGTGTACATATATATTCGTCATAATTCGTCGGCTGTACGGATGATTCTTCAGATCATAGATCACCCGGTCAACCTGATCCATCATTCCCTCTCGATACTGATGTTTTACCCCAAGCTGATATCCGTATGCCTTACCGATAGAACCGTCTTCGTCTGCCCAACTGTCCCAGATACGTGGTCCCAGATCATGAATATTATTCGATTTCTTTTGCCAGATCCATAAAAGCTCATCCGTACAGCTTTTAATCCCGGTTTTGCGAAGTGTCAGCGCCGGAAATTCTTTCGACAGATCATAGCGGTTCACAACTCCAAATTGTTTTACCGTATATGCCGGCGTTCCGTCTTCCCAATGCGGGCGCACTTTTTCTCCTTCTGTGCTGCATCCATGATCGATAATCTCACGGCACATTTTAATAAACACCTGATCTGCATAACTCATGTCTCTTCCTCCTCATTTCTCCTATCTGGAATGAACCAATGCAAATACTTTTGCTTTAGACAGCATCTGTAAAACGACGTACAGAAGCAATGCGTCCACCGGCACAGATACAAGCTGTTTTACTGCTCTTGCCGGAAGCAGTAAAAAAAATGCTTTCCCGTACATAATCGATAGCCACAGTGTACCAAGCAGCAGATTGACAATCAATGCTACAAGAATCTTCGCTGCAAAAATCCGTTTCAGATTGATTGGGCGATGATAGAGCATAATTCCATAAATCATCGGTCCGAGAATCGCATTCAGTGTCCATCCAAAGAAAAATGCTCCGGTTGGCTTCATAATATACTTAAGGATATCTC
>CAUCYJ010000247.1:0-3547 GCA_958446945.1 uncultured Lachnospiraceae bacterium
TTTTTTATTAAAACAAAAAGAAGCAAGTCTGACATTTATATTACTTCTAGCGGTAGTGCTGGGGAATTATATAACGAATGTTCTCACATTTAGAGGTACTGATATTTCACAAATGTATCAGCCAATGAAGTTATTAGCGCTCAGCCTGAATAAAGTATATTTTAGTGCAAACATTCAATTATTAATTGTGATGATTTACCCTATCCTGGTTGCTGTACCTGCTGGTTTTTCTTATACTAAAGAACAGCAGACAAAAGAAGAAGTATACATGATTTATCGTTTAGGGAAAAATCGTTATTTACAAAGTAAATTGTGGGCATCTTTTTTTACAACAACAATAGTTTTTACGGTTCCATTTATGCTGGAAATACTAATGAATATGCTATCTTTTCCCATGAATGCAATAAGAGATTTATCAAATTTAAGCATTTACAATACAGATTATGCCACAATGGTTCATAATTACATAGGCAGCGCAATCTATATAGCATCTCCTGGTTTGTATGCAATTCTTACAACACTATTTTTTGGTGTCGTATCAGGAATCCTTGGTACGCTTCCCGTAGCAATCTCATTTGCTTTGACGGTTAAATATCGCACGTTGCTGATCTTACCGACTTTTGTTCTATTGAATGCGACTACATATCTTAATATTCTGGATAGAAATAAGAGTTCATTAAGCTGGTATAAGTATTTGCTTCTTTTTGATGATACCCCTAAAAATATTATCGTTCCACTGATGGGGGTAGGAATTATAATAATAACAATATTCGGTTTTTACCTTTATGGAAGGAATAAGGATAAATGGTAATATGCATCATGAAAAAAGAGTAGTAATTTTAATTGGAATACTTTCCGGAATTTGCATATCGCTTGGTTTTATCAGACCGTTTGACGGAGTAATAACGCTATCAGAACTGGTATTACAATTAAGTGGATCCAGAGGTGAACTCAGCATGAGTTGCAATTTAGTGGAGTTAATTGGATTTATGCTTCGTATGATGCCAAACTATATTATGATATTGGTTTTTGGGAATAAGCTGTATGGTCATTTCTGCACAGCCAGTATCTATGTGTTTAGTCGGTGCCCGAATCGAATGAAATGGTATGGAAAGGAAATGTTACAGTTAATTAATTTCATATGCATATTTGAACTGGTATTTCTAAGCACAACCGCTATTGCTTCTGTATTGCGATATCAGGTGATTTTTAGCGTAGGTGGATTTATTTTATTGGGATGCCATGCTCTGATTTTTATGTTATGGAATTTTACCCTGGTGCTGTTAGTTAATTTACTTGCGATCAATATTGGAAGCAGTGCTGCATTCACATTGGTTATGGTTGTGCAAATGACTTGTACCGCAGCACTCAGTATCATAAATATATTGACGAAAATGCAAATCAAACAAGACATCATATATGTTTTTTTGTGGTTGAATCCAGTAGCACATACCGTTTTAGGATGGCATCGCAGCACATTGTTAGAAGTTGAGTTAGCCAACAGCCGATATTCTTTGAATTTAGTTACTTCGATATTGATTCCGGCTCTATTCTGTATAGTTACTGTATTGATGGGAGGACAATTGATACAGAAGAAGGATTTACTGGCAGAGGACATGGAAATGGAGACAATTTGATATGAAATTAATTGCAAACAATATTCATAAAAAAATAAAGGGTAAGACAATACTCAATGACATCAGTCTGGAAATGGAAACAGGAAATATATATGGATTTTGGGGTAGAAATGGATCTGGAAAAACCATGTTGTTTCGGGCATTATCGGGTCTGATGAAGATTGATTCAGGTAATATTTATTGGAATGATAAAGAACTGCACAAAGACTTTGCTGTTTTACCAAGTCAGGGGATTGTTTTGGAGCATGCCGGCTTGTATCCCAATAAGACAGGAGTGGAAAATTTATTATATCTTGCGCAGTTAAAGGGAGTGATTGGTAAGCGGGAAGTAGAAGAAGCAATACAACGGGTTGGACTTGACCCGGCTGACAAAAGGGTATTTGGTAAATACTCAATGGGAATGAAGCAGAGACTGGTGATTGCACAGGCCATCATGGAGAAGCCAGATGTTATCATGCTGGATGAGCCTACAAACGGACTGGATGAAGCAGGAATAAAGGAAATAAGACAATTAATTGAACAGGAAAAAGAAAGAGGAGCCTTAATTCTTTTAGCCAGTCATAATCAGGAGGATATGAAGATATTGGCAGACCAGGTATATAAAATTGCAGATGGCCGCATTGAAAGAAAGGGGACAGAACTGTGAAATGCAAATGGGGTTCATGCTTTATCTTATTAATTGTTATAGTGATAACTGTATTTGGTATATTTGAAAAAAGAACGTATACTAATATAGCAGAAGATAAGTCATATTTAGATGAGCTTTACGTAGCACAGCTTCCAGAAAATATATGTCTTGAAGAGACAGAGAATTTATCGGTAAATTTACCGCAGGTCCCAGTTATTATACGGGTATCTGTACTGGGAGATGTGGAGCATATAGGAGGAACAAGCAGGCAACTGGTCAAAGTGGAAGATGTTTATAAGGGAACAGAGCCTGCGGTGGGACAAGATATATATCTTACTTGCAGCCGTTGGTCACTTAGTTTATATTCAGAGCCATATTCCATCGAAAGAGGATTTGTTAATATAATGGAAGTGGGAGGGGAATATTTAGTTTTTATCGAAAATCAGGTAGATGGTCTTGGAGAGAAGATTCCTGTATATCAGGTGTATGTGGAAAATGCATTCACACCAATATTTTCATATCAAGAGCATGAAAATAATATTTGTGAAACAGGTGGTGAATCCACATATGTAAAATATAATCAAGTTTGTGAAAATGAATTTTTTGCTACAACCCAGAAAGGAATGGATGCGTTAGTTGGCCTAAAAAAAGAAATGATAGAAAAATATAATGAAAAGTGAAAACTATAGTTTGATGAATCTGGAGAAACTGAATATTCAGGAAGAAATGAACTATAGCTGTGATACCATGCTTCATATCTATCCGACTGCCAATATGGACTATTCCGTATTGACTGACAGAGAAAAGAGCATTCTTGACAAGGTGATTACGAAGTTTAGTGCTTACAGAGCAAAAGATATTGTAGAGTATATGCATAAGGAAAAGGCATATACTGAGACAAGACCGGGAGAAATCATTCTGTTTAGTCTGGCAAAAGAAATAAGAAAATTTTAATTGATTCCCATGTGCATTTGTTCATGGAAATTTTATGCAGCAGTATGATCATTACAGGTTGGGGGATTGTAATATGAAGACAAGCAAAAAATATTGGCAGATGAAAAGTCTGACCGGAGTGATTTTAGTATGTATATTTCTTACAGCCTGCGGCGGAGAAACGCAGGAAGCTGAGAGGAAAAGCAATGTGCAGGAAAATGAAACGGTAAGTACCACTACCATTGAACAAACAGCCGAACAGTCGCAGGAGACAACGCAGGAAGCGGAAGAGTTTGTGCAGACAGATACTATCCTGGAAAATTTGAAGGGGAATAGAGAACCACAGACG
>CAUCYJ010000248.1:0-3538 GCA_958446945.1 uncultured Lachnospiraceae bacterium
AGTGCGATTATCATATTTGGAGCAGTATTAAGAGCAGTCGGAGACACAAAAACACCAATGTATGTGAATGTATGCATGAATCTTGTGAATATTGTAATGAATTATATCTTTATTTATGATTCGAGAATGATTACAATTGGCAGTATGAAGATTAAGATGTTTGGATTCGGATATGGAGCGGTAGGCGCTGGAATTGGAACTGCAATTTCATTTATCGTAGGCGGCATTTTTATGACCATTGCACTTTATAAAAATAAATATGTTTCACCGGCAGGATACAGGATTCGTGCGGAAAAAGATATTTTAAAGCCAATTATCCGTATCGGATTTCCTGTAGCGATGGAGCGTATTGCAACTTGTCTTGGCCATGTTGTATTTGCCTCATTGGTAACAGGATTAGGAACAGTTTCTTTTGCAGCACATTCTATTGCATTGACTGTTGAACAGGCTTTCTACATTCCGGGATATGGGATGCAGACAGCCGCTGCCACACTTGCAGGAAATTCTATTGGGGCAAAAGATCAGAAACGGCTGCATGAGTTAACGAGAATGCTGATGGTAATTATTATAATCATTATGGCATTATCCGGAGCATTACTTTTTGTACTTGCTGCTCCGCTTCTTGGAATCTTTACAAAAGACCCGGAAGTAATTGCACTTGGAACTGTTGTTCTTCGGATGGTGGCAGTATCTGAACCGCTATTCGGTGTATTAATTATTTTGGAAGGTATTTTTAATGGTGCAGGAGATACTGTAAAACCATTTTATTATGCACTTTTCAGTATGTGGGGTGTCAGAGTATTATTTACATATCTTTCTTTAAATGTATTTCATCTGGGATTATATGCGGTATGGGCATGTATGATTGCCAATAATATTACACTTGCCACATTCTTTATTATCAGGTATTTTAGAGGAGAGTGGAATCCACTAAATAAAATGGTTGAGAATGAATAAGAAAGGAGAAAATTTATGAATTTTATATATCCGGCAGTGATCCGAAAAAAAGCAAACGGAAGCTATCACGCATTTTTCCCGGATCTGACTTGTTGTGAAGCAGACGGAGATTCTGTTGATGACGTGATTGACCGTGCAAATGAAGCGGCTGCTACATGGATTATGGCTGAATTTGAAGAAGAAGAACCGGAATTTCCACCGGTTTCATATATGCATGATATTGTTTTACAGGAAGGTGATCTTGTAAGAAATATTTCTGTAAATTACCGATTCAGAGATGGATGGGATGAATAAAATATTATTTTAAGGAGGTTTTTACCATGAAACAATTGTGCGAAAAAGTAGCTATCGTGACAGGTGCGGGACAGGGCATCGGCAAAGGAATTGCACTGTGTCTGGCGAAACGAGGTGTGAAAGTAGTTGCAACCGGACGTCGTCTGGAGCCGATTGAGCAAACAATTGCAGAAATCAAAGCGCTTGGCGGTGATGGACTTGCAATGAGCTGTGATTCAGCAGATCGTGCCCGTGTGGACGAGGTTGTGAAAACTACAGTAGAAACATTCGGAGCGATTGACGTGATTGTTAATAATGGTCAGGCAATTGTACCGTCAGCTCCGGTAGAAGAAACAACCCATGAAAGTATGGTAAAAGCATGGGAAAGCGGTGTGATCGGTTCTTTGAATTATATGCAGGCAGCATTTCCTTATATGAAAGAGCAGCACGAAGGAAGAATCATCAACTTTGCTTCTGCCACAGGAATGTTTGGAATTGCAGGTCAGTTAGCATATGGTTCTAACAAAGAAGCGCTTCGTGGATTAACAAAAATTGCCGCAAAAGAATGGGGCCAGTATGGTATTTGTGTCAATATCGTTCTTCCGGGCGCAGAATCTCCTGCTGCAAAAGCGTGGGCAGAAAAATTCCCTGAAGAATATGCAAAACAGGTAAATCTCAATCCAATGAAACGATTTGGTGATCCGGAAAATGATATTGCACCGGTGATTGCGTTTCTTGCCGGTCCGGATTCCTGCTATTTTTCAGGACAGAGCGTAATTGTGGACGGTGCAAACTCCATTATGCCATAGAATAATTAAAGTAAATTCTAAGTTAAGAATAGAGCGGAATTTTAGAAATCCCGCTCTATTTTTTAATTTATTAATATTAATTTTACAAGGTTTTGTTAGTTCTTTGGTGCAAAAAGAAATTGCATATAACGAATGAATGTATATACTACAAATATTACAGCGATGATTGTTTCGATCAAAACTACATATTGAAGAAATGGCATAGGCTGCTTCATATTTGCGAGACATGCCATTGTCTGCTTGGTAGCAATTGCACTGATAACAAATGGGAAAGTAAATGCTGCAAAGCTTGGATAGAATTTTAATTTTAAGTATCCGATTGCTTTGATGAGAGCAAACACATAAAGAATCGATGCAAGTACAAGCAGTGTCAATAAAAATCCTTTGGATTTTGGTGTAACAGACTGTACATATCCTGCAACACAAAGACTTGTAGGTGCTGCGTAGATGCAGATTAAAGGTTGTGCCGGCTCTGGGATTTGCTTAAATTTGATGTAACGGATTGTTACAAGCACTAACAGCAGCAGTAATGTCGCAAATCCAAACCAAAAGGCTGCTGTTCCGATGGAAAGCGCTTCAAATGCAGGTGCAGTTACAGCTGCGACTACAATTCCAACATATACGATAAAATAACTTGCAAATACCTTTGGCATCTGCAATTTAACAATGAACTTTATTGTAAAGTAAATGATTAAAATAAGATGCAGTACAATTGCAAACAGCCAAATGTATTTTGCGATTGCACCAATCCATGGTTTTACATAAGTACTAAGAAGCATAAGCGCCATCGGGAATGTTGCGCTAACGCTTGCCATAATCGGATTCTGCAAATCCTCTTTGATCATCTTAGGGAACAAAACGAGCTTCAATAAAATTAGAACAAGCAACAATGCTGCTATTATTCCACAGACATATCGAATACCTTCTCCGTAGCTTTGCAATAGATTGCCAAGCGCAGCAAACCCAAGCATAACACCGCAAAGCGGTACTGGAACTTTTTGTATTATTTTTTTCATGTTGATTCTATCCTCGTATTTAGATTTCTGCTATTGCGCGTCTAGGAGCCGGCTCATCAATTTCATCCAGATTTTTAATGCCTAGCTCACGACAGACAATCTGTGCAACCTTCCAAGCACAAAGACCTGTAAAGAAGATACATTGCTCTTTGTGTTCGCCACGTCCTTTGTCAAATTCTTTCGTAAGGATACGGCAGCAGATAGCATTTTTGGTATTTGCGACTTTAAACCAGTCATGAAGTTCTTTGGTAAGTTCCATACATTTTACACTCTTAGGATTGGTAGGTCCATCCTGTTCTGTACGGCCAAAAAATAATCCTAAGGCAAGGATACCACCGTTGAATGCACCGCATACACAGCCGGCCTTTCCGGCGCCAACTGCCATACCGGAAGCCATTGCAATGACTTCTTCTGGAACGTCTAACTGGAATTCGTCACGAATGGCACTTACCAGTGCTTCGCAACAATAATATCCATCTTTGA
>CAUCYJ010000249.1:0-3526 GCA_958446945.1 uncultured Lachnospiraceae bacterium
CAGCATCTTTTTCTGTTTCTTATTCATAACGGCACGCCCTCCTTTTATCTCATATTTCTCTGAAATCTATTTGTCGGATTCTTCTTATTTTTATCATATTTTTGCACCCCGCTTGTAAATTACATTCGGGGTGCATCCTTATCATTTCTCTTAGAATTCAATTTCACAATCAGATTCAACTTTTTTGCAAGCTTTCAGAACTTCTTTCATAACTGCTTTCGGCTCTGCGCCTTCTTCGAACTCAACAATCATTTTCTGTGTCATGAAATTTACTGTCGCATCAGCAACTCCGGCTGTCTTCTTTGTAGCTGCCTCCATCAGATTTGCACAGTTTGCGCAGTCTACTTCAATGTTGTAAGTTTTTTTCATGATATCTTCTCCTTTTTCTTCCACACTTTTTGTTTTAACAATTAAGCAATCGTTTAATCTTTATAACTTTACTATATATGATATCCAGCGAAATGTCAAGAGATATATTCATTTTTGAAAAAAAGACCAACCGGCAATTTTTCGCTGGCTAGTCTTTCTCTTTTTATTCTGTAATGATTTTTCCGTTAATGACTTGTTGCATTTTCTCTTTAATAGCGGTTACTGATGTCTCATCCGGCCACATTACATATAACAACTGTGCCCCTGACGAGAAGCAGGCTTCTTTGCCTCCCTGACCAACAGCATTTGTTGATACAATGTTCCACTCTGCACCGTCATTTAACTGCATCTGGATCAGTTGTGCCATTTCTTTTGGCGTCATATTTGTCTCGATGCTATCGCTAATTTCTGTCAAAAGCTGATTTGCATTTTTCAAAATTACAGGAGACATTGCTTTTTTAATGATTGCTGTCAAAACCGCCTCCTGATTCCTTCCTCTTTGGTTATCTCCGGATTCGAAGCTATGCCGCTCACGCGAAAATGCCAGTGCCGCATCTCCATTTAGATGATTTAATCCTTCATTAAAGGTGTATCCACCCGCACTAAATGCATATTCTGAATTCACATCCACACCGCCGAGAATATCAACAATTTTAATCAATGATGTAAAATTCACTTTCGTATAATAGCTAATATCAATTCCATAAATATTTTCTAAAGTAGTTATTGATGCATCTACTCCATAGATTCCTGCATGCGTCAATTTATCTCTCTGCTCTCCGGAAATATTCGGAATCGTTACATAATAATCGCGAGGTGTTGTCGTCAGCAAAATCTGTTTTGTTTTTGTATTCACTGTCACAATAATATTCACATCACTTCGACTTGTCGTTGTAACCGGTCCAGATACATCAATTCCACTAATATACAGGCTAAATGATTCGCGTCCAAGTGGAATAGAGCTTTTCTGCTCTGTCTTCTTTTCCTCTTTTGGAAGTTTGGTATCAATTCCATACTGATAAAGTACCTTTACTTTCTTTCCATACCCTTCAAGCAATTCATCCAGCAATCCGTCAAACGCTTGATTATAGATGGCAGCTTCTATTTCTCCGCTCAACAATGCCTGTCCAAGCTCTTTCACCGTTGCATATTCTGTTACTTCAATTTCTGTTCCTACAATCTTATTGATTTTCTGAATCATCAATGCGGTATTATCAGAATCTACTGCTGTTTGCTTTCCAAACCGATACTGTTTTGCATCTTTTAATTCTGCTGCGGCATTGTCTTTTTTTACTACAACAATCATATTATCTGTTTTGTATTCCGCCCCGCCTACTTCTCTCATCATATTATCCGTTTTAAGCAAAGCAAATATTAAAACTACCGACAGCAAGCTCATGATAACGCTAATAACAATTCCAGCGATATATGCTTTATTTTTTACAAATTGTAACCCAAATGTAATTGCCAGCAATACAAGAAGTATTGCTCCCGCCACTGCAAGATATTTCATTGGAACCATTCCGCTTGTCCACATCACACCAAACAATGTCAAGCTGCAAATTAGCTGAATAATGCAGACTAGTTTTCCTGCTGTATGTTTTCCCATACATTTCCTTCTTTCTTAACTGTACAATTGTTTCCTTTTGTCATCTGAATTTATATTTTTTCATTTCTAAGAACTGCAACACCATTCCTCCAGAAAATCTGTTCCATATAAGCATGGCCGTGCTTTCTTTCAACATATATTGCTGCTTTTCTCATTAATGGACTTCGATGGTTTGGGTCATGTGCATCTGTACCTACCAAATGCACAAGATGCTCTTTCATTATAGATTTCATAAAATGTTTTATCGTAAATCCTCCAATAATACTGGATGCATTTACTTGAATATACGCTCCCATTTCTACAAGAGAACGGATTTTATCAATATTTTTTGTCAGACATGAATAACGCTCCACATGCGCTATAATCACCCGGTAACCTTTCATCTGAACTTCCTGGACCGCTCTTTGAATATAAGAAAATGGAGCCTCCGGTGAAAATTCAATTAAGATATATCTTGATTTTCCAATCGTTGCAATTATGCCCTGATCAAGCTCATCCAGAATCTCCTGAACGAAAAATACTTCCATTCCGGGATAAACTTTCATATTCATATTCATCTCTTGAATCAGTTCTTTCACTTTCTGAAGCTGACAATTCAATTGTTGTATTGACGCTTTTCCACGACGATCGTGGTGATGGGGCGTCGCTACAATTGCACGGATTCCTTCTTGATAAGCGATTTCTAACATTTCTTTCGTATCTTTTAGATGCTTTGCACCGTCATCAACTCCCGGTAAAATGTGGCAATGCATATCAATATATTTATTCATTTTCATTTTATTCTCTATAAATCTTCTCCAATCGCAAACATTTCTTCTGTCTGCTGTTTTGTCTTCAGTACAGCAGCCGAATATCTTCCCATAATCAGCACAACTTCTCCGTCTTCCACAAGATATTCCTCATACTCAGTAGTATAGCTTCTATCATAAGTATACATCAAGCGGTACATTTTCCCTTTTTCCGGAACCTCTACCCGCCAGACAGGAATGGTTACTTCCTGAAGTTTTTTGCTATTGTTGATAACAACTACAATCTGTTCCTCTTCCAGGAATCTGGCATATGACAAAATATGTTCATTCCATGTCAATATTTGCAGAGAGCCTCTCGTAAGAGCAGGATAATTCTTATGAATCCAGATCATTTCCCGGTGGAAATCCAACATCAGTTTATCTTCCCGTCCCCATGGATATGTTCTTCGGTTATCCGGATCTGTAAAACCGCAAAGCCCGGCTTCGTCTCCGTAATAAAGAGTCGGCGCTCCAATCCAGGTCATCTGCATAACAACTGCTTCCCGCATAACTGCCGGATTAATATTCTGGTTTGCCGCTTCCGGTCCAAGATTCTGTACACGCCCCACCCAGTGATTCGTTCTTGTCAAAAATCTTGAATGATCATGATTGGAAAGCTGATTCATTGCTACCATCAAAGAAGGTACCATCATACTGCTCATATGATGTCTCATTGTATTGACAAAGTTATCTGAATTATTTAAAAGATCCGGACGGAACTCATCGCTATGTTTCTCCATTCCGGTAAGAAACCACGTTA
>CAUCYJ010000250.1:0-3525 GCA_958446945.1 uncultured Lachnospiraceae bacterium
AAGAGATTGTCAGAGGATGTGGAATTTTACAAGGGTAAAATTAAGGATGTATGTGAATATGATATACCGACCATGGTGATACATTTGCCAAATGATAATAATCCTTTAAATCAAACAGGAATCAGACGGTTGGCAGAACTTATAAACAAGGCAGAACAAAAGAATATTCAGATTGCTTTTGAGAATTTAAGTAACATTAAAAATTTGAAAATAGTTTTAAATAAATTCACTTCAAATAATGTAGGCTATTGTTATGATAGTTGTCATCATATAAATTATGCACCGGATGAAGATTTGTTGGGAATGCATGGAAACCGGCTGATGGCAATTCATTTACAGGATAACGGCGGTAGTCATAATCAACATCAATTACCATTCGACGGCAATATTAATTGGGATACAGTTATGGAGAAAATTGCCTGTACAGGATACCGGGGAGCTACAACTTTAGAACCAATGAATTGGGATTATTCTCATTTAAATATTTGTCAGTTTTTGGAATTGGCTTATGAAAGGGCAAAAAGGCTTGATTACTTGCGAAAATAATGTAGGTGATGAAAGGATGGAAACAGACGGGGAGTTCAATCAGATTTCTGATTGATTCTGAGGGTTTGGGAGATACTCCCAACAAGCAAAACTGCATTTTGTGTGTACAAATGCACTGCTTGCCAAGTTGTGAATATAGAATTGATTGTAAACTTGAATTTAGAAAAAACAAGGCAGAGAAGAGGATGTTGAGCATAAAAATGTATGCGGATTAGAATTGAGACGCTTGAAAAGGTTTAGTAACATAAAATCTTTTCAAACGTTTTCTTTCACTTTTACGGCTTTGAATGGAATATGATGTAGTCAGGATCGGTGTAATTTTTGAAAAAGTATGGTGGAAATGGACAAAAGTCCAGTATTTTGGGAACGTAATTTAATTTCAAGTGGATTATGCTTAGATTAAATAAAAGGTCTGGTCTAATCTAAGAATCCTTCTCATAGTATGGGAGAGAAGGACAGGCGAGGTAAGGGGGTGTAGCTTTCGCTTGAAACGGACGAAATTAAATTATCGTTTTCATAATCCAAATTCAGCGGAAGATACTGCAGATTTCCTGTGTAAGCTAATGATAGAAGTAAATACCGGGAAAATGGAGAGGGCAATAGAAGAAGCTGCATTGTATACAGAGAATGGGGAATACATATCGGGGGCGCAAACGGAAGTTCGAGAAGAAATATGCGTATGAAAAGCAGGGTGAGAAAACCTTGCTTTTTTTATCTAAAGGAAAATAAATAATCAACACTTAAATGAGAAAAAAGCACATTTAGATGTTGATTATTTTGAAAAAAAGCATATAATAAAAAATAGAAAAGAAGATGAGGTAGCAATTATGTTGATACAGTTTAGCTTTAAAAATTTTAAATCTTTTAGAGAAGAAGCAACTTTGGATTTGTCTGCCACTAAGATGACAGAATTTTCTGAGAGAGTTGTGACCATCGGAAGTGAAAAGATACTGCCGGCTGCTGCTATTTATGGAGCAAACGCAAGTGGTAAGTCAAATATATACAGTGCATTTGAGTATATGGCTGAGTATGTAGTGGATTCTTTCAAATACGGAGATGAGGAAGAGAAGTTTGAGGAGTACAGACCTACTCCGTTTTTGTTTGACTCCACGTCAGTTGATGCAGAATCCAGTTTTGAGGTCTATTTTACCATTCCCGGAGATAAGAACGAGAAGACATATAATTATGGATTCTGCGTTGATAAAGAAGGTGTAACAGAGGAATGGCTGAATTCCAAAGCTAAGACTGCTAGAAAGTATAGTGCAGTATTTTATCGTGGAAATTCTGACGGAGAATTGGATTTATCAGGATTGCCGAAGAATAGCAGGGAAAATATAAGGATCGCACTTGAAAAGCAGGTGTTGATTGCTTCTTTAGGGGCTAAGCTGAAAATCAGTAAATGTAAGGCAATCAGAGACTGGTTTGTTGTTAACGAATTTGCAGATTTTGGAAATCCTATGACAAACTATTTTTTATCTCGAAGACTGCCCAAAGGGTTTGTCGAGGATAAGAATGTTCAGCAGAAAGTAGTAGAATATTTTACGTCTTTTGATGAACATATTAAGGACTTCAGAGTAGAGAAGGTTCCGAATGATGGCGAGTCAAAGGAAGATAAATATAAGATCAATGCACTTCATAAGATGATTGACTCTGACAAGATGGCTGAAATTCCTCTGGGTGCAGAGTCGGCAGGAACATTGAAGATGTTTGCTCTTTATCCGGAATTGCAGGAAGTATTAGAAAAGGGAAGTGTATTTTTTATTGATGAATTAAATGCACGATTACATCCACTTTTGGTAAGAAACTTTTTGCTTACATTCTTGAATCCGAATATTAATGTTAATCATGCACAGCTGGTATTTACAACGCATGATACCTGGCAACTTTCAAATCAACTGCTGCGTCGTGATGAAATCTGGTTTGTTGAAAAGGATGACCGAGGTGTTTCAACATTATATTCTCTTGCAGATTTTGTGGATGAGGATGGAGCACGTATTCGTAAGGACGAAAGCTATGAGAAAAATTATCTGATTGGTAAGTATGGTGCTATTCCGACCTTAAAGAGTATTGATCTATTTAAGGAGGATTGAGCATGGCAAAAGGGGATAGAACAGGGAATAGAAAGACAAGAGAACAAAGAAGAACAATCAAAGTACCGGAATTGGGATATTACTTGATTGTTACAGACACAGAAGGGACAGAACGTTGCTTTTTTACAGGATTACATCAATCCTTGCCGGAAAAAGTTAGAAACAAACTTGTCATTAAAGTCGTAGAAACAAAGACAAGAAGTATGATTGATAAATGCCTGGAGCTAACAGCTTATGAGGCGCAATATCGTATTCCTTGGATTGTGTTTGACAGAGATCAGGTAATAGAATTTGATCAAATCATCGCTGAGGCAGAGAAAAAAGACATACAAGTAGGATGGTCCAATCCGTGTTTTGAAATATGGATGTATGCTTACTTTGGCGCAATGCCGGTAATCCGGGATTCGTGGATATGCTGCTCTGAGTTCGGACGAGTATATGAGAGCAAGACGGGACAGAAGTATTCCAAGGCGGATGAAAAGATGTATGGAAAAATCAGCAATGCAGGGAATGAGGAAAAGGCAATACAGATAGCACAGCAGAAATTGGAGCAGTGTGAACGTGAAGGTAAAAAGAAACCATCAGAGATGTGCCCAGGGACGACAGTGCATAAGTTGGTGGGGGAGATACGTCATATAATAAGTAACTGATAAATTCTGGGGAGAAGTAAATGCTTAGGATAAAACAGATTAGGATAAAGAATTTTAGATCTATAGTTGATTTAGATATAAATGTTGATAAAATGAACATTTTTGTGGGACTAAATGATGCGGGAAAATCGAATATCTTGAAAGCGTTAAATTTGTTTTTTAATAATGAGACAGAACCTGGTTGTGCATTTGATTTTGAAACTGATTATTCGAAGTATGCGCCTGTGAGGAAAAAGAAA
>CAUCYJ010000251.1:0-3505 GCA_958446945.1 uncultured Lachnospiraceae bacterium
ATCCAAACTGTCCGGCTGCAAACTGCCATATTTTCCCTGTTGTTAACTTTTTCATGATACACCTCCAGATTAAAAATATTTTAGAAATTTCTTATTCCTCTTAACAGTAGCTCTATAATGATACGGATCTGCTTTTCACTCTCCACATTCTGGTCAGATGACAGAATATCTCCTCCTACTGCCAATTTCTCCATCAGTGCAAGGAGGGTATGTGTCAGAGAGAAATACATCTCATCCACTGAACAGTTAAAAGAAAGACTTTTATCTACCAGACCTTTCTCGAGAGCAATGGTCACATAAGGTTTCAATTTAAGAATCCCATTTTCATAATCAGCCAAATGTTCCTCTGATACATTATACTTTTTCACAAAAACATCAAATTCGTGAAGAAACTTCAAAAACGGCTTTTGCTCCAGAAATATCCTGCAAAAAACATTCAAAATTTTCCGTAACTGATCATAGCCTGAACTCTCGATGCCATCCATTTTCAAAGTAGCCTCTGATTTTGCATCAGCAATATTTGGCATATTACCCGTCTTCAACTCTCCTAAGTATTTCTCCGAAACCTTTTCCCAGTATACTTTTGCAGTCTCAATTACCAGTTCTATCTTTGAAGAAAAATAACGATACACCGTCGCTGCTCCCACACCTGCCCGTTTCGCAACTTCCTCCATCGAAGTATCCTCCACACACTTCTCCTGAAACAATTTCATAGAGGCATTTATAATTCTATCTCTTCTCTGCTGCGCCTGACGCACACGTGTTGGAGATGTGCCCTCTATTTTTTCCATCTGCTCACCGCCTTTTGCATTTTATGATAGTAATACTATCATTTTTATATGTATCATACAATATATTTTGTTTTATTTTAAAATTTTTATATATATTATATAAATCCATCTGTCATTTTTTGTGCATCTTATCAGCTCTTGTTCTTGCAATACAAAATTCTCAGAATAATCCTCAGGCCTGTCAATACCAGATTCAGAAATAAAAAAATGGTTTTCCGTTATCAATTCTCTTAATTGAGACAGTAATAACGAAAAACCATTTTTTTATCAAATATAGATATTCATTTTTTCTCATATCTTTCAATCAGACACTGATGTTCTTTTGTCTTCTTGTCATAGTTTATCCCAACCAGCAAAATATCTCCGGTATAATCCAGAACTGAATCCGGATATTGCTTTTCTTTAATCTGTTGCAATGCTGTCTGAGCCTTCTGATTCCATTTCAATTCTACAATAAGAGCCGGATAATCAGACCTATATTCCGGTTTGGGAATATAAACAAAATCCGCAAAACCACGTCCTGTCGGAAGTTCCCTAACCGGCTTAAAATAATACTGTATCGTACTTAAATAGCCAATCGTAAGAACACTACTAAGAGAATTTTCATTGTTATATTGAATAACAGAAGCATATTCCCTATGGATTTTTTCAATACCTTCTGCTACCGCCTGCGCATCCAGATCCAGCGTAGCTTCCAGCAATTCTTCGGAATCGCGTGAAAAAGCGGCCATTTCATTCCAATGTTTTCTACGCACTGCCTTTGACAATTCCTGACGAATTTCCTCATTTGGGACAAATGCCCGTCTCCGATTCTGATCATAGGCCAGATATCCCAGATGTATCAAATATGTCAGAACATCATCACGACTGGAAAAACTTACCATATCATTTTGAAAAGTTGTCACATCAACCTCTACAGAATCTCCTGACAACATTTCAATAATAGATGACTTTAAACCATCAAAGTCCATGTTAAGCAATGGTACAACAGCCTCGTAAGTTTCTGACCAGTAACTTTTAAATTCCCCTCTAAGCATTACACTTACAACTGCCTGCGGATTGTATGTTTGATAATTATTTAAAAGATAACCATCATACCATCTTTTTACCTTATCATAATTCTGATGATATTTTCCGGCAAGTGCCTTTACTTCTTCTTCTGTAAATCCAATATACGGCGCCATATTTCCAGATCCCAACATTGTAAATTCATCAAAATTATTGAGTGCCGACTGCGTTTTCAACTTTTTAATCGGAAGAATACCTGTCAAAAATGCCAGCGCCATATATTTCGTAGGTTCAATTCCCTTAAACATTCTCCGTAAAAGTCCAATATATGCTTCCTGAATATTCTGATTCTGTGCCTCATCACGTATCAGAACATCCCACTCATCAATGATCACAATGAATCTGTTTCCTGTTTCCTGATTTATAATAGACATCGCATCCGGAAGTCCCGTCACATCAGAATCTAAGATATCCGGGTATTCCTTTTTTAATTCCTCTACTATATTATTCTGAATCGTATTCACTATTTCGCTGATATTATTCTCTGTAATAAACCATTGAACATCAAAATGTATCACATCATACTTATTCAGATATTTATGAAAATCTTCCGTATCACTCACAGCTAAATCCGCAAACAGATTTTCTGAATCACATCCCTTACTATAATAGGCAGCCAGCATATCTGCCGTAGTAGATTTTCCAAAACGTCTTGGACGGCTGTTGCATATAAATGCCTGTTTGGTATCAATAACTTTATTGGTATACGATAAAAATCCCGTTTTATCCACATATATTTCCGAATTCACCGCTTTTTGAAAAGCACTGTTATCCGGATTCACAAATCTCCCCATTCTTTACACCTCATAATCAAAAAATGGCTTTTCCCAATATACATCATTCCCCGAGAAGCTCCCCATATAAGAATTCCGGACAAATGTATCCATCAGGTCTCCTCCAATCTGAAGATTTTCTTTTTACTGCATGAGTAAGTTCCTGTCGTATTTCCTCATTTGGAACAAATGCCGTTCTTCTGTTCTGGTTATATCCCAAATAACCAAGGTGGATCAAATACGTAAGTACATCATCTTTACTTTGTATATTCACCGTATCATTTTTGAAAGCAGCTGTATTTACTTTAATCGAAGCACCGGAAAGTATTTCAATTATAGCGTTTTTCAAACCATCATAATTCATATTGATAAAAGGAACAATTGCTTCATAAGAAGCAGTCTCAGACCAGTAACTTCTAAACCTGCCCCGCACACAAACACTTACTACTGCTTTAGGATTATATACCTGATAGTCCTCCAGCAAATAACCATCATACCAATATTTTACTTTCTCAAAATCTCTGTGATATCTTTCGCAAAGATCCTTCACTTCAGCTTCTGTAAATCCAATATATGGTGCCATCACTCCTGCATCAAGCATTGTAAATTCATCAAAATTATTTAATGCAGACTGCGTTTTTTCTTTCTTTATCGGCAAAATACCTGTAAGATACGCCAACTGAATATATTTTGTCGGTTCCGTTCCCTTAAACATTGCCCGCAAAAAATTAATGTACCTTTCCTGTACTTTTTTATTCGCCGCTTCATCTCTGATCAGAACATCCCACTCATCAATAATTATAATAAATTTCTGTCCAACAATATTTTTAATACGTGAAAGACTTTCCGACAAACTTGTCTCTTCTTCAGGCA
>CAUCYJ010000252.1:0-3488 GCA_958446945.1 uncultured Lachnospiraceae bacterium
TCAAGAATTACCGGAGGCGGATTTGGAGGCTGTACGGTTAGTATTGTGAAAAATGATGCAGTCGATACATTTATAGAACAGGTGGGAAATGGTTATCGTGAGAAGACTGGACATGAAGCAGAATTCTATGTGGTGGAGATCGGTGACGGAGCCCGTGTACTTTCCTAAAAACCGACAAAAGAATAAGGGAGACGAGACATGTTATCAGAACAGATTAGAGATTTAGTGAATTATGGAATTAGAACAGGGCTTACACCGGAGTGTGAGAGAATCTATACAACAAATCTTTTGCTTGATTTAATGAAGGAAGACAGTTATGAAGAAATTTCAGAAGAAAAGGGCAAAGATCCGGAATTGGAAGAGATTCTTTCGGGGCTGTTAAATGAAGCAGTGAAACGTGGGATTATTGAAGACAGTATTACAGAACGGGATTTATTTGATACAAAGTTAATGAATTGTCTCGTACCGCGTCCGTCGCAGGTACAGGAAAAATTCTGGGAACTTTATGAAAAATCGCCGGAAGCAGCAACATCTTACTATTATGAACTGAGTCAGAACACAGATTATATCCGCCGTTATCGTGTAAAAAAAGATATGAAATGGAAAGTAGACAGTGATTACGGGGAGATTGATATTACAATTAATCTGTCTAAACCGGAGAAAGATCCGAAAGCAATTGCAGCAGCGAAAAATGCGAAAGCTTCCAGCTATCCAAAGTGTCTTCTCTGCGTGGAAAATGAAGGATATGCAGGAAGACTAAACCATCCTGCCAGAGAGAACCACCGTATCATTCCGATTACGATTAATGAGAGCCGCTGGGGATTCCAGTATTCTCCGTATGTATACTATAATGAGCATTGTATTGTGTTTAATGGAGAACATACGCCAATGAAGATTGAGCGGAATACTTTTGTGAAATTATTTGATTTTGTAAAATTGTTTCCGCATTATTTCCTCGGATCAAATGCAGACCTGCCGATTGTAGGGGGATCTATTTTAAGTCATGACCATTTTCAGGGAGGTCACTATACATTTGCTATGGCAAGGGCAGAAATAGAGAAACCGGTAACTGTTCCGGGTTACGAAGATGTGGAAGCGGGAATTGTGAAATGGCCTCTTTCTGTACTCAGAATACGGCATGAAGATGAGAAACGGCTGATTGATCTTGCAGATCATGTGCTTCATGTATGGAGAAGCTATACAGATGAGGCTGCAATGATATTGGCTGAAACAGACGGAGAACCGCATAATACGATTACACCGATTGCCCGTAAATGTGGAAATGTGTTCGAACTTGATCTTGTACTTCGGAACAATCTGACAACAGAAGAACGTCCGATGGGACTGTATCATCCAAGAGATGCATACCACCATATTAAGAAAGAGAATATTGGTTTGATTGAGGTAATGGGACTTGCAGTTCTCCCGGCAAGACTAAAAACAGAGATGGAGCTTCTGGCAGATGCCATGGTCAACGGAAAATCAATCCGTGAAAATGAAATACTGGCTAAACACGCTGAGTGGGCAGAAGAAATTCAGACCGCACACAGTGAACTGAATAGCGAAAACGTGATGGAGATTTTGAAAGAAGAGATTGGGAAGGTATTTGTTCATGTACTTGAAGATGCCGGTGTTTATAAGTGTACGGAAGAAGGAAGAGAAGCTTTCCTGAGATTTGTGCATGCACTGTAAACTAAGAGAGGAAAAAAATATGTTAAAAAAATCTTTTGGACAAACAAAAACAGGTAAGCAGGCAAGTCTGTATGTATTTGAAAATCGGAATGGGATGATCATGAGTGTTACGGATTTTGGGGCAACGCTTGTAAATGTAGTAGTTCCGGATAAAAATGGGCGGCTTACAGATGTCGTGCTTGGATTTGATGACGTTAGCGGTTATGAAGCAAGTGATAAATTTTTTGGAGCGACTGTGGGACGAAATGCTAACAGGATTGGCGGAGCTTCTTTTGAACTAAATGGAACGACTTATCTCCTCGAAAAAAACGATGGAGAGAATAATCTTCATAGCGGTTTGAATTTTTCAAATCAGAGAATATGGACAGTAGAAGAGACAATGGAGAATAGTATACGTTTGGCTTTGGAAAGTCCTCATATGGATCAGGGATTTCCGGGAAATGTAACGCTTTATGTTACATATAAGTTAACAGAAGAAGATGCAGTAGAAATTTCCTATGAAGCGACTCCGGATGCTGACACCATTCTAAATATGACCAATCACAGTTATTTCAATTTGGAGGGACATGATTCTGGAAATGTGCTGCGTCAACATGTACAGATTGATGCAGAGGCTTTCACAAGAGCGGATGCAACATCTGTTCCAACGGGAGAAGTAGTTCCGGTTGAAGGAACACCAATGGATTTTCGCAATCCGACATTGATCGGTGCAGGAATCGATTCAGATTATGAGGCTGTACAGCTTGGTCATGGATATGATCATAACTGGTGTCTAAAGTATGATGGAACATTCAAAAAAGCCGCTGCGATGTACGCAGAAGGAACGGGGATTGGAATGGATGTATACACGGATCTTCCAGGAATCCAGTTTTATACAGGGAATTTTGTGAACAATGTATTTGGAAAAGGCGGAACAATCTACCATGTAAGAAGCGGAGCCTGTTTTGAGACGCAGTATTACCCGGATGCAATTCATAAACCACATTTTCAGCAGCCGATAACAAAGGCCGGAGAAACATATCAAACAAAAACAGCATATAGATTTTATCTATAAGTTGTTGGAATATATCAAATCAAACAATTTGTGTTTTTAGGGAAAGTATAGTATATTAATCTCAACAAAAGAAATTGCCAATTCCCTTCAAAGGACCTTCGAGGACGCTTGCCTCGGAGGTCCTTTTACTATGTACGAGAATTAGTGTATGAGTATATCAGAAGTATGATCTATAAAATATCTATATTAAAATTCCAGTTATTTAATATCTATAAATTCTTAATAATTTTCCGTGATAAAAATATTTTCACATGAATATTTTGAAAATAGAATAAAATAATACTGCATTAATGTGAAAAAAGAAATTGTTAAAAAAACAACAAGAAGAAAAATGTAAAAATTAAACAAAAAATAAATGTAAAATTGATTCAAAGTGGTGAAAATACATATTTGAAGATTGTTGACAATTGACATCTGGCTAATGTATTGGTATAATAGAGAAAATTAATTAATGGATTATTTTATATATTGTTTAAAAAATAACAACAATTCATTTTAGAAAGAGAATGATTTATGAGAGAGAATGTAATGAAAAAAACGCTGCGAGAGCAAATTGCTGAAATACTGAGAAAGAAAATTTTATCAGGAGAAATTAAACCTGGTGAGAGACTGATTGAGGCAGAAATTTCGGAAGAGTATCAAGTCAGCAGAGGTCCTGTAAGGGAGGCTCTTCGTCAGATTGAAGAGGAAGGACTCATCACTTATTTGTCGCATAAAGGCTGTATTGTGAGGGAACTTACAT
>CAUCYJ010000253.1:0-3463 GCA_958446945.1 uncultured Lachnospiraceae bacterium
CCTTGAGCACAGTAATTTCTGACGCTACGCTCTGACACATTCCATTTTTTTGCTATTTCAGTAACTGAAAGGTATCGCATCTGCTCTCCTCCGTTATAATTCAACTCAAAATTTGCACTTTATTATGGTATAGTATATCACATTATCGGCAAACTATCAAATTTATATTCGCATTCATCTCCTTTATTTTTGCCGTTTCCGGTATTAATTAACTATGTGCCATTACAAAAACATATAACAGCCTGATAGAAATCACATTTTATATATACTCATGTGGTTTATTTCCTTTTAAATTTCAAAAAATCCCTTCGTAAATCAAAAATCCGTTTTACAAGGCATCTTTTTGCTCACATTTTAAAGTAAAACCCTATTTTTAAGTTTTACCGGCAATTTTGCCGATAAAGAAACCAGCCCGTTTTCGAGCTGGTTGCAATTCACATTATGTACAAACCACTTCCCTAACCACTACGTCCTCTGACATTTCTCTCAGCAGATCCATATGTCTTACCCAAGCCATATCGTCTGTTTCCTTATCCGGTGTCGGATTCTGTTTCTGCAGAAACACTCTGCGCATTCTGCCATACTTATTTAAACTCTTATCTTCCACTGACTGCTCCTATGTCAAGATTTAGTACAAGTTAAAATGAAATTTTCCTCATCTTAACCTGCAAGCTGCAATTCGTCTTGCTGAAGCTTCCGATACAACTTTTCATAATCATTTGGTGACATATAATCACAGTGACTATAGATTCGTTTCGTATTATAAAATGCTTCTAAGTAATTCTGGTAATTGCGTTTTCCCCGAATTCACTTCACCAAGAAGCTGGCTTAGATTTGTATCTAATGATGACAGTGATATAATCATTTTCCTTTCCTATACTTCCAAATATTATTGTCTTCCATTTTGTAATTACAATATAAATATTTCATAATCTGCTTTCGCAAAAAATCTCGTCTGTAAATGCAACTCTCTTTTCCCCACAAGAATTCTCTCCTGCACTTTTCTTTACATAAAGTATACGGCATTGCCTACTATTAAGCAAGTTGCTTACAAAGAATCACATGGATAATTTCCCCAAAAACTCCCTCATTCTTCCATGATCGGATGCAAAGACTTCTTCCGGATTTCCTTCCACCGCGATGACACCATTCTCCATAAAAATGATCTTATCCGCTACCTTCCGTGCAAAATCCATTTCATGTGTCACAATCACCATCGTCATATGCTCTGCCGCCAGATCTTTGATTACTTTTAAGATCTCTCCGGTCAGCTCCGGATCCAATGCAGATGTAGGTTCATCAAAGAACAACATCTTCGGTTTCATGGCCAGTGCTCGCGCAATCGACACTCTCTGCTGCTGCCCGCCGGAAAGCTGATAAGGATATGCCTCTGCTTTATCCGAAAGTCCCATCTTTGCCAAGAGCTTTTTTGCCTCCTCGTAAACTTCTTCCCGGTTTCTCTTCTGTACATGAATTGGTGCATCTGCAATGTTTTTTATGACCGAAAAGTGCGGAAACAGATTAAAATTTTGGAATACCAGACCGAAACAGGACTGGATTTCTTTCAACTCCTGCTTCTTCGGAAAGGTTGGATTTCCATTCTCTATCCATACTGCCTTCTTTCCCTGATATAGTATTTCCCCGTCATCGATAGTTTCCAGCATTGTTGCGCAGCGAAGCAACGTAGACTTCCCGGATCCAGATGGCCCTATGATTGCCAAAACCTCCCCCTCCTCTACGGAGAGCGAAAGATCCTTAATTACCGTTGTACCTTCAAATTCTTTTTTGATCTGTTTCATTTCTAAAAGACTCATTCTGGAAACCTCCTAACGATAATAGTTCAACTTTTTTTCAAACAATTCCATTCCCCATGCAACTGCATAATTGAAAATATAGTAAAATACACCAGCGATAAAAAATGGAACAACCGTTGTCTGTGCTGCTGCAATCTGTTTTGCTACCGCAAACATTTCAATGTAAGATAATGAATATACCAGAGATGTATCTTTTACCAGTGTGATTACTTCATTTGTCACAGATGGGAGCACATTTTTTACCATCTGTGGCAGTACGATTCTCAAAAACGTCTGCTGTCTGGAATATCCAAGGAGTGCAGCAGCTTCATACTGCCCTTTTGGAATAGACTCTATGCCAGAACGATAGATTTCCGCAAAATAAGCTGCATAATTCAAAGAACATCCAAGAAGAATTGCTGTCAGCTTGTATCCTCCAATATTCATCTGCCACAAGTAATATGGTGCAAAATACCATACTAGAAGTTGCAGCATCAGAGGGGTTCCCCTCATCACCGAGATATAAATTTTCACAATCCAGCTGATTAGCTTGATTCTACTGACTCTTCCAAAATAGACCAACAGCCCTAAAGGCAGCGAAAAAATCAGTGTCATGACAAAAATCAGACAAGTCTGTCCAAACCCTGCTGTCATTTGCCTCAACATTACCCCAAAACTCATGTTTCTTCCTCCTATCAGAATCTCCTTGAAAAGAAGTCCTCTTTCAAAGGGATCTTTTTTATTTTAGAGTTACCATATCGGCAATCTCATATTTTTCCGCGAGCTTTGCAATCGTTCCGTCTTCTGTCAATTTTTTCAGGTCGGCATTGACTACATCGCATAATTCCTGATTTCCTTTTTTAAATCCAATTGCATACTGCTCTGTATTCAAAGTTTCTTCCAAAATCTGGTATCCTTCTCCTCTGGATTTGATCTGATAATTAGCAACTCCTACATCTATTGCAAGAGCATCGAGCGCACCTGCCTGAAGTTCTGTAAAGGCCGTATTATAATCCGCAAACTCATTCAAAGCGCTAAAGGTATCTGCCAATGCCTTCTGGCCACCTTCTTCTTCACTCTGTAAAAGATCCAGTGCAGCACTTGCTGCCTGCACGCCAACGCTCTTTCCCTGCAAATCTTCCAATGTTTTCATGCCGGATTTCTCTGCCACAACGATTACTTGACTGTTATCTACATACGGAGTAGAAAATGTATACTCCTCTTCTCTTCCATTCATAGTAAATCCATTCCAAATACAATCAATTGCGCCGGAATTTAATTCCATATCTTTCGAATCCCAGTTGATCGGTTTTTTCACCAGCTCCCAACCTTCCAGTTCACAGACTGCTTCTGCCAGTTCCAAATCAAATCCTGTATATTCTCCATTTTCATCCATATATCCATATGGTGGATATTCTGCATCAAATCCCACTGTAAATGTCTTCTTATCCTCCACACTCTCAGATTCCTTGCCATCCTTTTTGGAAATATTTTCTTTATCTTTGCATCCCCCGAGCACCATTGTTGCGATTGTCATTCCCATCAAAAATATTGCTAAATTTCTTTTCATTCTTTTCATCCTCCTTTTTCTTGCGTTATCACGTTAGTAATTGACCACTTTACTATATTGAATTAATTGCTTTTTATAATATCATACCTTCCCCTTATTG
>CAUCYJ010000254.1:0-3456 GCA_958446945.1 uncultured Lachnospiraceae bacterium
GAGTCAAGTGAAAATTCCTGGTAGAGTCAACGGGAACAATAAAAAAGCAAGGAATTAGCGTTTCTCGTGGCTTCTACAAATCATTCATCAATAGCCATTTCCAGATTGGAATCACTTCAACACGAATTCCTTCACAGTCAAGAACAGCCTCTTCACTATTTGTAATCAGAATACATTTGGAGTCCGGTATGAAATTATTTAATTTGACGAAAGCACGGGTTTCACGTTCTCGTGTATCTATATTATCTAATACCTGCATACTGACCTGGATAGCCAGATTTTATGACGGAACATAGAAGTCGATTTCGACATTATTTTCAAAGAAGTAAACATTTTCTACTCCGTAACGCCGGATTAATTCGATGGCGACAAGATTTTCCAGTTGGGCAGATTTACAGTCTAGTAACATAAGTCCAAGAAGTCCTGTATCCATGAAATAATATTTGGGAGAAGTCTCTTTTTCTACCAGTTTTGCAGCATAGTTTTGCAGAGTAAAAAGTAAATAGGAGTCTGTCATGTAGCCAACATAATTGATTACAGTTTGTTTGCCAATAGATGTTCCTGTACTTTTTAATATATTAGTCAGTCTACTGAAAGATAAAGGTTTCGTAATAGATTCGGCAATCTTTTTTAAAATCAATCTCACAGCAAAGTCATTGGTAATTTTATTTCTTGTTATGATATCACCAAGATATACGGTCTGGTAGATGCTATTCAAAAAAGCCCTTTTGTTATTTATTTCCGTTAATTCAGGGAAAGCTCCATATGTTACATATTGGTTATATTGGTTTTGCACATCAGCTTTATCTTTGGTGCTGATTACATCCAGATAATTCTTTTTCATATGATTGGCAATCAGGTATTCTGAGAAAGAATATGGATAAATATTCATAATCACAAAGCGACCGCCAAGAGTAGAGGCAATTTCACTACTTAACATTTTACTGTTACTGCCTGTTATATTGATCCGGTATTTCATATCAGCAATTCTACGGACAAATTTTTCCCATCCAGTGATATTTTGGATTTCATCTAAGAATAAATATGGTTTAACGTCAGTTCTGGATATCTCTAACCCGATTTCTAAAATAAGATTTAAGTCAGCGGCGGTCATTTCCAAAAGACGTTCATCTTCAAAGTTAACATAAACGATTTGTGATAATGGAATTCCATTTTCTTCCAATTGTTTTATCTGTTGATACATCATATAGGATTTTCCGGTTCTACGAATGCCAACAAAACAGTAATTGACATTTTCTTCCAAATAGTAATGTCTGGGAATAAGTGGATTATTAAGGTAGATTTCTTTTTGGTCAATCATGATTTGTTTTAAACTATCTCTATTCATAACATACCTCCAAAATATATAGAACAATTATATCCTATTTTTGTCTTATAAACAAGACAAAAATAGAATGTAATCGTTTTGTAATTAGAACAAATATGAAAAATCATTCCTGCAATCTACATGTCATACTTTGTGGTATGCTTTGCAGAAGGCATTTTTAAGACATACTTTAGAATATGAAACTAAGGATAATATATGAGAGGTAAGAAAAAAATATGAAAAAAATCAACAGCCGTTTCCAATCTTTGTGACTTGAAATGATACGGGAAATCATTTCTTCCAAAATCTTCTCATCCTGATTCTGAATCTTGGTTGTGCGTTTGGCTTTCTCAGGCTTAATAAATATTGTTCTGAAAATCAGTCGTGCAAGCGAACCAACAAAGATGAGCTGAAGTGGGAATGCCTGTCCCCGTGGATCACGCAACAGGCAGTTTCTATCTGTTGCATATTTTGCGCAGGTGGAAATATGCAGATGCAACAGTGGGAATCGGAAACTGCGAAGGGAATCTACACGAATTTATTCAAAAAAGGAGAAAGATATGGAAGCAAATGCTTCAACAAACGCTGAATTCGTTCTTGCAACGTTAGGTAATGATGCAGGAATGTATGGAGCTGTGAAGATGGTATTATAAATATTTCTCTTCCACAGAAGTGTTCCGTGACTGCCGGGGTGTCATCCCATAGATCTCTTTGAAGAGGCGGTTAAAAATCGTCTGATTGGTGAAGCCACTTTCGCTCATCACCTCAGAGATTGACATATCCGTATTCATAAGGAGACGCCCTGCATGAGAAATACGTACTTCATTCAGATAACGAAGAAACGTAATGCCCATATGCTGTTTGAAAAAACGGCAGAAATATTCCCTGCTGAATCCTATCTGATTAGCTACTTCTTTCAGCGAGAGTTTTTCGGTGTAATGTTCATTTACATAAGTAATAATCTCTCGCAGAGTATCATTAGACTGACTAGTGCCCGCAGTCGCTCCCGGCAGGGAATATACAGAAAAATAACGAATCAAATCAGCAAGCATCAGCAATGCCGTGCCGTCCGAACGCATGGCGCTGGTGCTTTCGTTTTCTACATTTAGACGTGTCAGATCGTGGGCAAGCTGGCAGATATGGATGTACTGGGTGGATTTTGGATCATCCAGAGGAACCGGGCGGCACTTTATATGATACAGTTCCAGATCCGGGCAGTAGACAGAGAGCCGCTTCTTGTCGACGTGGATACAAAGGAACATATAGAGGTTGGAATCCGAATGTATGGAATGTACTTCTTTGGAATCAAAAACAATCAGTTGATTGTGCTGAAGAGTAAGATGTTCGTGTTCGACATGAATACGGACGGATCCGTTCAGGCAGAATAAGATCTCCATGGCTTCGTGCCAGTGTGCCGGAATGTGTGTATTTTCAAGAGCTGCCATTGATACCTGGATGCCTAGATTGCCGAGTGGGTGCAGGGCTTCGTGATATGCTTTTGCCATAATAATCTCCTTTTTATAAATGGTAAATATCAATATCGTTGTAAAACAAGATAATTATAGCACTGGTTTAAAAATAGAAACAAGGCTAAAATACAAGATGTAAACGGAAAACAAATGTAAATCATATATAGATAATAAAAAGGAGAGGTCAATATGAGCACAGTAGCAATTAAGAATACAATGGTAATGAATAACACAGAGAAAAAGGCTGGTTTAGTGGAGCGTTTCAAAAAATATCTTCTGGATAACGCAGAGTATTTTGCAGTAGCTTCAGCAGTGATGTCTGGAAATGGTTATGCAGCAGGACAGATCATGAGAGATGCAAGACGTGTTGCAGCATCTAACAGATAGGAAGAATTTGTGGGCCATTGGGGACGGGGAAAACGGATTTTCCTCCGTCCCCAATGGCTTTTTTTGTTATTGTTATATGATTAAAATAAAATTAAATATATTAACTCTTGAATATACAAAACAAATGTGCTACAATGCAATTACTTCAAAAAAGCATTCGCTTTTTACTATGATTCTTTATCGTGAAATTAGATTGCCAAAACTGCTGACAGCAGATAAGAACAAAGCAACAGAAGTGCTGGGAGCATATCAGGTAAAGAAGCAGGGGGAATA
>CAUCYJ010000255.1:0-3437 GCA_958446945.1 uncultured Lachnospiraceae bacterium
TAATTTCCACAATATGCGGAGTGTACCGAATCCCTGCACCTTTGCCGCCTCGACATACGGCTGTTCCCGGATGACCATCGCACTTGCCCTCACCGTTCTCGCCACACTCGGCGTATAGACAACAGTCAGAGCAATCACGACGTTCCAGCTTGATGCTCCAAGTCCTGCAATCAATGCGATTGCCAAAAGGATTCCCGGAATTGCGATCAATCCATCGCAGATTCTCATCAAAATCTGATCCAATATTTTAAAGTAACTTGCATATATTCCAATAATTGTTCCCAGCAGGCAGGAAAACACAGCCACACAGCCCCCCACCCACAACGACACTCTCGCTCCGTACATCAGACGGATAAAAATATCTCTTCCAAACTCGTCTGTCCCGAGAAGATATTTTCCTCCCGGCGCTTTCAATCTCTCTGCCACTGTCATCGCATTTGGATCAACAGAACTAAAAAGTGGAATCAAAACTGCCGCAAGCAAGATCAGCATAAATCCGGTAAATCCAATTATCAGCGCCGGACTTGCAAGCAAACGTTCTTTTCGAATCTGCCGCTGTTCTTTTATAATCAGTCCACTCGATTCTGAAATAGTTTTTCTTGTAAAATGCATCTTATCTCCTCCTATCTGCGCCCCGGCCGAAGTCTCGGATCTACAAATCCATATAAAATATCGACCGCAAGATTAACAAACACATATAGACATGTGACAAACAAAACAACTCCCTGTATCACAAACACATCTCTCCGGTTGATAGATCCAATTGTCAGCATTCCAAGTCCCGGAATATTAAAGAGCGTTTCCGTCACAATCGTTCCAGTGATCAGACTGCCAAAAGACTGTCCAACCGCCGTAAGGATAGCCGGAGCTGCATTTTTCAGTCCATATTTCATGATGACTGCCCACTCTTTCAATCCTTTCGCTCTGCCGGTATGGATATAATTTTTATAAAGTACATCCAAAAGCGCCGCCCTTGTCATTCTTGTAATGTAAGCAGCTTGCACAATTCCAAGTGACAATGCCGGAACAAACAGATATTTCAAATGTTCCCCCAGACCTTCCGACAGCACCGCATAGCCTGCAACCGGAAACCACTGATTATATACACTGAGAAATAACATCAGAAACATACTCAGCAAAAACCCCGGAAGTGCCACCCCTAGCAGCGAAACAGATACTGCTGTCAAATCAAATGCGGTTCCTCTTTTGTATGCTGCAATAATTCCCATTGGCACTGCAAGTACAATAGCAATGACCTGCGCAAAAATAGCAAGGCTTAATGTAGGTGGAAAATATTCCCGGATTGACTCCAGCACAGACTGGTGCAGAAAATAAGACTCCCCCCAGTTTCCCTGCAGTACATTGCCAAACCAGTCCACATACTGTACAAGGAACGGCCGATCAAATCCTAGTTCCGTATTCAATTCTGCAATCTGCTCCGGTGTAGCTTCCATCCCAAGTAGCGCTGTCGCCGGTCCTCCCGGAATCATATAGACGACGAGAAACGCCACGCAGGATACCACAAACAGCACCGGGAGCAAAGATAAAAATCGTTTCCATATATAAGATAACATTGTTTTTCCCTCTCCTTCACCGAAAAGCGGCGGAGTGCCTTTTTTTGCATCCCGCCGTCTTCTTTTTTTCTACTATTTTGTCGTTGTCGCATTCCAGTAAATCGGAAATCTCAAATATCCCACATCTTCTACCTCTGCACGCATCGCGCTGATTCCTGTGTAATGTCCAATAACCGTTGCTGCTCCGTATTCGTATAAGAATGTCTGCAAATCTGCCCATGCAGCAGAAGCATCTTCCGCATTTGCTGCAGAACGGATCTTCTCGATTCCTTCTGATACTTCCGGTCTGTCAAGCCCTGCCCATCCTTTATCTAGTACAGATAATTGGATTGGCAACATGTTATAGCTATTACTTGTAATAAACATAGAAAACTGCTTCGGATCTGCACGATGTTCCATGAATGTACTGAAGTCATAGCTTTCTACTTCCGCATTAATTCCAGCTTTCTTTAACTGTTCCTGAACAACAAGTGTTGCATTATACATTTCTTGATAATCTGGTGTTGTAACAAGCACAAGTTTTTCGTTATTGTATCCCGCTTTTTGAAGTAACTCTTTTGCTTTGTCTACATCATTCTGATTGTAATATTCTTTTCCCGCATCCGTTCCCCACTGTGCATCTGTTGGAATGCTCCAACTTGCATTTGCTTCAAAGAGGTCTGGATTTCCATAACTTGCAAGCAAAATATCTTCGCAATTTAATGCCGCCAAAACTGCTTGTCGCATATTGACATCTGCCATGATTCCTTCTGTTGTATTTAAGAACAGATTCAGTGTACCGCCGCGTTCTACACTCATTTCCAAATTTTTATCTTTGGAAAGTTCTTCATAGTTATCTGCTGGAATCTCTTCCGCAATATCATACTGTCCGCTCTGTACTCCGGCAATCCTTGTTGCAGTATCTGTCACAACGTCAAAGTAAAGTGTTTCTGTGGCAGCTTTCTTCTCCCCCGCAAGTCCGGTAGATACCTCTTCTGCCGGCTGATATGCTTCATTCTTCTCAAGCTTTACATACTGATCCTGCTTCCAATCTGCTACCTTATACGGACCAGTTCCAATATATTCCTTAATTCCCTCTGCTGTGGCTGTCTCTGCCACGTCTGCCGGATAGATTGCTGCAAACTGGATTGGACTTGCAAGAATCATGATGATATCTGAGGAAGCCTGATTCACTTTCAATGTCACTGTATAATCATCCACCTTCTCAAATACAGAGCCTCCGATCAATGTTTTTGCTTTTGCAGAAACTTCCAACCATCTGTTCATAGAAGCAACGACATCATCTGCCCTCATCTCTTCTCCATTGTGAAACTTTACACCCTCGCGAAGTTTGATCGTATAGACCGTTCCATCCTCACTGACTTCATAAGATTTTGCAAGCACTGGTGTCGGTTCATAATTTTCACTCATTGCAAACAACGGCTCATAAATATGAACTCCAAGCCCTCCTACAATATTGGAATTGATTGACTGAGGGTCAAGAGATGGTGGATTCGCAGAAATTGCAATATGCATTTCTGATTCTTTTGTTTCCTTCTTTTCTGCGGTTCCCTTATTCTCCTTTGCACCACCGCATCCTGTAAACAACAGCGACATACACATCGTTGCTGCCAGAAGACCTGCTATTACTTTTCTTTTCATAAACGTATTTCCTCCTAAATTTTTCCTTGAAAAATCTCTGTAACATCTTGATATCCGGCATCCTACCGGAACCATACCTATTTTAACGGAAGATTCTTTTTTCGTCTAATTGATTTTTTCTGCAAAAACTTATTGTTTATCGATTTTATCAATAGAAAAAAGTGATCAATCCTACCAACTGATCACTTTGCCTTTTTACCGGATAAACATCGCATCTCCAAA
>CAUCYJ010000256.1:0-3434 GCA_958446945.1 uncultured Lachnospiraceae bacterium
CTAACTTGATATGAACAAAAATATATTCTGTATATTACCACATATTCTGTCAAAATAATATCGTCATTTTTTACAAAATTTCCCTTATTATTTTCGGATATTTTATTTAGAACGTGTTTGAAAAATCAGATTTCATCATACATCAGCATGAGTAACATCTGTGCAGTTTCTACCATGTTGGTTCCTGAATCCATGCTGCATTTCTGAATATGTCTGTACGCTTCGTCTTCTGTCATCTGGTTTTTTTCCATAAGAAGACGTTTAGCATTCGAGATATAATTCTGTTCTTTTTCTGATCTGGGCTTTGGTTTCTTCTTTTCTTTTTTGATCCGGCGTTCCAGATGATAGAGCATGTCATTGACCGTATCTATCAGTACGCTTGCTTTCATCGGCATCTGTACAGTGCTGACGGAATTCGGTGCTTCATCTATAATACGCTGAGAAGCCAGAAGCAGCATTTCAAAATACTGTGGCAGGTCATCGAGAGCGTCTTTATAATAGGCATCTGTCAGTTTATACCCGCATATCAGGACACCACTGTCAAGTTCTGAGATACTGGCCAGCGCATTAGAGACAGAGCTGCAGACAGAGGCTACTGTGAGCCCATGTCTGTTAAGTATTGTGCGGATTTTCTTTGCGTCTTCAATTTTCGGTAACGCAATCACAATGCTGCTGCTCATAACTCTGCCACTCCTATTTCTATTACAGCCTGAGTTTCCGTCCACTGCTTATTGCTTTTTACAACCTCCGCAGGGGACTTGTTTGATTTTGATCAAGCGGATGTTCGCAATCCGCTTCGCTACTTGCTCATAACCGAATAACTGCTTCGCAGTTTATCAGAAGAAGCTTCGCTCCTCCTGATACAAACAAGTCCCCACCCACTGCTTATTGCTTTTTACAATTTCTACAGGGGACTTGTTTGATTCGGTTAAATTCTGTATAAGTATTCCTCGATTTCCCAGGCTGAAATTTCTCTTGTATAGCGAAGCCATTCTTTTTTCTTGGCTGCTGCGTATTCTTTACAAAATTCTGTTCCAAGTACTTCTTTGATCCAGTCACTCTGTTCGAAGTAATCAATTGCTTCGTTCAAATTTCCCGGAAGATTTTCAATCTTCATTGTTTTCTGATCTGTTTCGGATAACTCTCTGCTGGAGGACTTAGTCGGATAAATCTTCTTATTGATTCCATCCAGTCCTGCTGCCAGACATACTGCAAATACCAGATACGGATTTGCTGCTGCATCCGGACTTCTCAGTTCGATCCTTGTCTCCATACCTCTGGATCCCGGAATTCTTACCAGTGAATTCTGGTTGTTCTTTGTCCATGTCAGTTCTGTCGGTGCTTCATAGCCCGGAACCAGACGTTTGTAGGAATTTACAATAGGATTGGTGATCAGTGCCATCTCTTTGCTGTGAGCCAGAAGACCTCCTACGAAGTAATAAGCTTCTTCGCTTAATTCCTGTGGATTTCCCGGATTAACGAATACATTTCTTCCATCTTTAAATAAGGAGAAATGAATGTGCATTCCGGAGCCGTTTACTTCTGCCCTTGGTTTCGGCATAAATGTCGCATGAAGTCCATGGCGTTTGGCAATGGTACGGACCGTCATCTTAAATGACATGATCCGGTCTGCAATAGTACGGACTTCACCGTATTTGAAATCTACTTCGTGCTGTGCAGGAGCAGTTTCATGGTGAGAAGATTCTACCTCAATCCCCATGTCTTCCAGATTTAATACAATATCACGTCTTGCGTTTTCACCCAGATCCACAGGACTGACATCCAGATATCCGGCCTTTTCATGTGTTACAGTAGTCGGAACTCCGTTATCATCTGTATGAAAAAGGAAAAATTCACATTCCGGATCTACCAGACAGGTGTATCCCTCCTTCTTTGCCTCCCGGGCGGTTTTCTTCAGGATATATCTCGGACTTCTCTCATGAGGGGTTCCGTCCGGACAATAGATATCGCATAACAGTCTGGCAACTTTTCCCTGCTGTGGTCTCCATGGGAGAATTGCAAAAGTGTCAAGATCCGGTCTTAAGTACATATCCGGTTCGGATTCTCCTGCGATTCCTGCGATAAAGGAACCATCTACGATACATCGGTTATCCAGTGCGCGGGGAAGTTCCCGGGCAGTTATGGCGATGTTTTTCAGCGTTCCGAACATATCTGTGAACTGGAGACGGATAAATTCCACGTCTTCCTCCTCAGCCATCTGTAATATTTCTTCTCTGGTATAATTCCCCATTTTCATTCACTCCTTGTCAGCATAGTTTCTGCTGTTTTTGCTTTCTTAATGATTCTTCGATACAGTTTTGTCCTGTCTGGAAGTTTTATAGATTCTTCTTATAATGATATAAAAAATGGCGCACTTTCTACAGTTACTTTTCTATAGAAAGAACGCCTTTGTTCATGTAGGCAATTATAACAACATGCTTATTTTTTGTCAACTGCTTATTTTTCGTTAATAAATCATCGACTCTTTCCATGTTACTGTGCGCTCCGATCTCGACAACACACTTTGTAGCTTACTTATAATCGCTATTTTGAGAATACCGCATCATTCCTTGAAAGAAGATATACGCAATACTGATTCATACTGATTCCCTCTCTCTGAGAATGTTCTGCCAGTAGTCTATGCAGGCTTCTTGGAATTCTCAGTTTAAACTGTCCGGAATAATCTTCAAGGCTATCCGGCTCATGGATTTCTACTCCTTCTTCTAATGCAGCTTCAAGCCATGCTTTTTTTGCATCCAGGGCATTTGAAATTGCACTTTCCACTGTTTCTCCGCAGGTAATGCAACCAGGGAGATCCGGATACGAAACTACGAATCCTCCTTCGGTTTTATCTTCTACAACTTCCATACGATAGGACATTGACATATAATCATTCAGCGTCTTCATGATTCTTCGCCTCACTTTCTACTATTTCCCTTACCATTTCTACATATACTTTCTTTATCGGCTCATGTTTTGGTATTGTAATAGGCATACATCCAGACTTTCTAAATGTATAATGACTGCTTCCACTTCTCGGAACATTCATTTCATATCCATAACTTTCCAATACTTTTCGCAATTCATCAAATCGAAGATCTTTTGATAAATTACATATACGTGTTATCAGTTTATCCCATTTTGACATTCTTATATCTCCTATTTACATTATATGTGGTATCGTATATGGTGTCAATCAATTTTTCTATGCCAAATTTGAAAAGGTTTCCGTATTCTCCGAAAGAAAAATACGCAAAATACAAATTCAAAAATACTGTCTTTTGTACTTAATCATAAAGGGAAATGGATGAGCCGAATGGTTCAAAAATTATTTTAGATATGTAGATATGCAAATTTAATGTAACAAAAGTATTATTTGCTGTGGATAATAGCAATATGTTCCGACTCAAATTATAAGCGGTTTTGCTTAGAAA
>CAUCYJ010000257.1:0-3397 GCA_958446945.1 uncultured Lachnospiraceae bacterium
CCAGCGCCTGGAAAGAAGACATACCATCCTTACCAGCTTCGCCTTTCTTACCAAAAAGTCCTCCAAACGTTCTTCGCATTCCTTCTCCAAATCCTCTGACCTGAATAAACTTCAGTCGGAAAGAGAACCAGATACCTGCTCCAAACAGTGCGATAATCAGGATATATCCTGTTAACGCGTCATTAATTGATACTACAAACTCATTTAGTTGTTGCATAAAACACCCTCCTTTGTCCTATTGATAAACTAAATAAATCATTGTACTCATTTATGATAGCACTTTTAAGCATATTATTCAATAATAATGATTTTGTATTTACCTTTTTGTATATTTTTACCCATTTTCTTTACCAAAGAAAAAGATTGATATTATTTAGACAAACTTTTTTTATTCTTATTTCACAATTTCTTTATACTTTTTTTAGCAAATATTCCGTCTATACATTTTAATCAATTAAAGCGCATTTTTATTAATATATACAAATTCAACAAAAACACCTGTTTTCTAAACTGCAAAAGAGACCAGACTCTATATCTGATCTCTTCTTTTGCCTTACATTGTTTGTTTTGATAAAATATAAAACTCAACTTGTTAGACATTAATTTCTGCTGTCATGCCAAGAAGATCTTTATTGACTTCCAGTACTGGATAAACCACTTCACTTAAGAACATTTCTACCTGTTCTTTCGCACGTCCTGTATATCTGGACGGCTCCATTGCTGCTTTCAGATCTTCAAGAGATAATTTAAATGCCGGATCTGCTGCAATTAATTCCAATAAGTTATTATCCAGACCTTTTTCTTTGACGTTCTTTCCTGCTTCCATAGACAGTTCACGAATACGCTCATGGAGTTCCTGACGGTCTCCTCCTGCTTTTACCGCATCCATCATAATATTTTCTGTCGCCATAAATGGCAGTTCTGACATCAAACGTTTCTCAATGACTTTTGGATACACAACAAGTCCATCCACAACATTCATGCAGAGATCAAGAATGCCATCAATCGCAAGAAATCCTTCCGGTACACTGAGGCGCTTATTTGCAGAATCATCCAGTGTTCTTTCAAACCACTGCGTCGCAGAAGTGATTGCCGGATTCAATGCATCGATCATAACATATCTCGCCAAAGATGCAATACGCTCGCTGCGCATTGGGTTTCTCTTATATGCCATAGCAGATGATCCAATCTGTGTTTTTTCAAAAGGTTCTTCTACTTCCTTCAAATGCTGAAGAAGTCGGATATCATTCGACATTTTATGTGCGCTCGCTGCAATTCCAGCTAAAACATTCAGTACTCTCGTATCCACTTTTCGTGAATAAGTCTGTCCGGATACCGGATAGCAGTTTGCAAATCCCATCTTCTTCGCAATCATCGAATCAACCCGATTGATTTTTTCTTCATCTCCATCAAATAATTCCTTAAAGCTCGCCTGTGTTCCCGTTGTTCCTTTGGAGCCAAGCAGTTTTAAGCTTCCAAGCACATATTCCAAATCTTCCAGATCCATAAGGAATTCCTGCAACCAGAGCGTAGCACGTTTTCCAACGGTTGTAGGCTGTGCCGGCTGAAAATGTGTGAATGCCAATGTCGGCTGTGCTTTATATTCATCCGCAAACTTAGCCAGTTCTGAAATCACATTGATTAATTTACTTTTTACAAGCTTCAAAGCTTCTGCCATGATGATAATATCCGTATTATCCCCTACATAGCAAGATGTTGCTCCAAGATGAATGATTCCCTTTGCTTTCGGGCCACATCATAGTTAATGTCTTCCGCATGGACCTTTAATTCTTCAATCTGCTCTTCCGTAATTGGCAGTCCCAGCTCTTTCTCTGTTTCTGCAAGTGCGATCCATAATCTTCTCCATGTTCGAAACTTCATATCCGGTGAAAAAATATACTGCATCTGCGGACTTGCATAACGTTCTGATAGTGGGCTCTGATATCTATTATGACTCAATTATTCTTCCTCCTGTTTTGGAATCTCCATTGGATAGTTTCCTGTAAAGCATGCATCACAGAAACAAATATCTCCAACTGTCTCCTGCAGCTTCTCAATTTTCATATAACCAAGAGAATCTGCACCGATCAACTCACGAATTTCTTCCTGCGTATGTGTATGAGCAATCAGATCTTTATTGGACGGCACATCTGTACCGAAATAACAAGGATATAAAAACGGTGGTGAGCTGATTCTTACATGTACTTCCTTTGCCCCTGCTGCTTTTAACATCTTGATGATATTGGCACATGTTGTACCTCGCACAATAGAATCATCTACCATAACGATCCGTTTTCCTCGTACAACTTCTTCAATTACATTCAGTTTAATCTTTACACTGGATTCTCTCTGACTTTGTTTTGGTTTAATAAATGTTCTTCCAACATAACTATTCTTATGGAAAGCAATACCATACGGAATTCCGGAACCTTCTGCATACCCTTTCGCAGCCGCAATTCCTGAGTCCGGCACGCCAACAACAAGATCCGCTTCTACCGGATAACATTCTGCAAGTGCTTTTCCGGCAAGAATTCGGGAATGATATACATTCATTCCATCAATTGTACTATCTGGTCTGGCAAAATAAATGTATTCAAAAATACATCTAGCCTGCTTTTCTTTTGGAATTGTCATTGTTTTATTCGAAGACATTTCACCATTCATAATCGTTACAATCTCTCCCGGTTCTACATCCCGAACAAACTCTGCTCCGATTGCAGAAAGTGCGCAGCTTTCTGATGCCAGATAGTAGGCATTTCCTCTTTTTCCGATACAAAGCGGTTTCAATCCGTATGGATCGCGCACACCGATCATCTTGCGCGGACTTGCAATAATCAGCGCATAAGCTCCTTGCATCTTGTCCATCGCATGGGCAACTGCTTCTTCTGCTGTCTTTGCATGAAGACGTTCACGTGCGATGTGATATGCAATCACTTCTGAATCGTTGCTCGTCTGGAAAATTGCTCCTGTATATTCCAGTTCATGTTTTAACTGAGCTGCATTGACCAAACTTCCGTTATAGGAAATTGCCAATGTTCCTTTTACATAATTAATTACGAGCGGTTGGGCATTTGCCACATTGGATCCCTTATCTGCAGAATACTGTACATGACCTACGCCAAGATTACCACAGAGTTCATCTAGCATCTCCTCTTGAAACACTTCGCTAACAAGTCCCATACCTTTTTTCGTCTGTACACCACAGACTCCTTTTGTATCTGTCACTGCAATTCCACAAGACTGCTGTCCGCGATGCTGCAACGCAAATAACGCATAATAGATTGAAGATGAAACATCCTCTCCATCAAAATCATATGCTCCGAATACTCCACATTCTTCATGTAATCCGGAATCTGCTGTTTCATAGTTCTTTTCTCTTCGCATCAATAACTCCTTA
>CAUCYJ010000258.1:0-3396 GCA_958446945.1 uncultured Lachnospiraceae bacterium
AATTCTAATGTATATTATACGAATCCAGATTACTTGCGATGTTCCTATTTAGAAGGAAAAATGTTGGCATAAAAAATTCACATTATTAATAGTCAAAACACCGTAGACAAGCAGTCTAGAGTACGGTATTCTGCTAATAAACAGGTCTTATAATGATAGTTCTTGTCCGGAATTGACACCACCTATTCGCTCTTATATATGTTATACTATTTGAGTTAATATATATAAGTTAATATTAGAGTATACAATGGAAGGGATGGATATATGGGAAGGATTTTAATATTAGAAGATGAATTAAGTATTAGAAGAAGCATAGAAATTTCTCTTCAAAAGGAAGGATATGAAGTTAAGACGGCAGGAAGTATATCGGAGGCAGAGCAGATCATGGGAGCATTTACTCCGGAAATGCTGCTCTGTGATATTAATCTTCCGGATGGCAGCGGACTTGACTATATAAAGAGCATTAGAAATAAAACAAATGCACATTTCATAATGCTTACTGCACTGGATCAGGAAACGGATATGGTAATGGGATATGAAGCGGGCGCAGACGATTATATAGCAAAACCTTTTAGCTTATCAGTCCTTATTATGAAAATAAATGCATACTTTAGAAAAGAAAGTGCCAGTGAAAACAAGATTATAAAAGCAGGCAATGTAAAAGTTGATAAAACTGCAATGAAGGTTTATGTAAATGACGTCGAAGTTTCATTATCAAAGAACGAATGGAAACTCCTTTTGATGTTTATTGAAAACCCAAACATTATTTTATCTAAGGAACAGATACTTGAAAAAATCTTTGATATCGATAGTGATTTTGTAGATGAAAACACAGTTGCTGTGAATATTACAAGATTAAGAAAGAAGCTTAGTTCAGGAGATGACGGGAAGAATCTGATTAAAAATGTAAGAGGACTTGGATATGTCTGGAATGTCAAAAATTAAAAAGTTCAAATGGTACATGATCCCCTTGATATCATTGATACTGTTGAATACCGCAGTAATTACGAAAGAATATTTTTCATATAAAGACGAGACTTTAAGGCTTGGAAGTATACTTGCCGAGAAACAGCAAAGTGAAATGACTTTAGAAGAAGCAGAAACTGTTTTGGAAAAATACGGATACATAAAAGATAATGCAAGCAGTACCTATAGGGAAGTTATAAAATCAACGATATTTATGCTTGTTTCATCTTCTGTAGTATATTTTGTTATTGCAGTAAGTTTAAAAAGACAGGAAAAAGAAATTGAAAATAAATACAATTATGTCATTGAGGATATCGAGTGCACACTTAATGCTTTAAAAGACGGAAGCTACAATCCTTCTGAATCAGAGTTTAGAAATCTTGCCGGGTCAGAATTTAATTTAAATATTGCGCGACTTGAGACTTTAATTGATAGTTTATACAGCAGTATTTCTGTTGTGAAAGAAAAAGCTGAAAATGACAAAAGAGAAACGAAGGATGTAGTTACCGATATCTCACATCAGCTAAAGACTCCGCTTGCAGCAATAAAATCAACTTATGAATTAATGGAAAATGGGAAACTTTCATCAGATGAAAGAAAAGAATTGGAAACTCTTATGGGATTTCAAATTGCAGCGCTGGAAAAATTAATTCTTTCTCTTGTCAATATTTCGAGACTTGAAAGCGGAATGATAGATATCAAGCTTACGGAAGGGAATTTGTTTGATTCGGTTTTAGAGGCAGTGAACGGCATCTGGTTAAAAGCAGATGAAAAGAATATTTCAATAGATTTTGATGACTGCGGAGAGGATAAGCTGCCAACTATAATGTGCGATAAAAAATGGCTTTCAGAAGCCTTTGTTAATATTCTTGATAATGCAATAAAATATTCTGACGAAAATATGAATATTTCAATTTACATTATGAAGCTAAATGCAATGGTCAGAATTGAATTTAAAGATCAGGGATCAGGAATTTCCGATGAAGAAAAGCACAGTATATTTAAGCGCTTTTATCGTGGGAATAACAGCAGCTCAGTTGAAGGCAGTGGTGTAGGGCTTTATCTTGCAAGGCGTATTATATCAGAGCATAATGGGACAATTATGGTAAAAGATAATGTGGTTGATGGAAAAAAGAAGGGCAGTATATTCGTTGTTCATCTCCCAATCATTCAGTGAAGTCTTACAAATCTGTAAGACTTTATTTTTATTCTGAAAGAAAACGGTAATGCTTTTGCTGTAATATGAACAGTAAAGAGGAGGTAGTTAATATGGATACAATTTTAAGGACAGAAAATCTGTGTAAATATTACGGTGAAGGAGATAACCAGGTAAAGGCAGTTCAGAATACGGAAATAGAAATTAAAAGAGGCGAATTTGTTGCAATTATAGGAAAATCAGGCTCCGGTAAGAGTACGCTGTTACATCTTTTAGGAGGCCTTGATTATCCTACATGCGGCAAAGTATTCATAAAGGGGCAAGATATTTTCAAGATGTCTGAAGATGAACTGGCAGTGTTTAGAAGACAGAAGATCGGTTTTGTTTTTCAGGCATTTAATCTGGTATCATCTATTAATGTGTATGAAAATGTGGTTTTGCCGCTTGGATTAGATGGAAAAGAACCAAATGAAAAGTATGTCAATGATATTTTAAAAACTTTGGGAATAGAAGAAAAGGTAAATAATCTTCCATCCACCTTATCAGGAGGACAGCAGCAAAGAGTTGCCATTGCAAGAGCTCTGGCTTCAAAGCCTGATATTGTGTTAGCTGATGAGCCTACGGGAAACCTTGATACTAAGACAGGAGAAGAAGTCATTTCGATGCTGAAGTTGTCTGCGGAAAAATATGGTCAGACGCTTGTGATTATTACGCATAATGAAGAAATTGCCCAGCTGGCAGATAGAATTCTTGTCATTGAGGACGGAAAGGTGGCTGAGCTAAAATGAAGATTTTGGGAAAGATAGCGATAAGCAATAACAAAGAAAATAAGACAAGAAGCCTTCTTATCATGGCGGCAATTGCACTTACAACGATGCTGATTAATGCTATAGGAACATTTGGCTATGGCGGTATAAAAGGCAATATTGAAAATGCAGAAAATCTATATGGAAACTATATTGGTGCATTTGCCGGCATGAATAATGATCAGATCAATGAAATGGGAAAAAGAGGGGAGTTTGATGAAATTGGTCTGATGGCATCTATCGGTGAATCTGACACAAAAGGACATTCTAAGTTAGTATGGGCGGATGAAAATGCGCTGCTTATGACAAACGCATACACGATGATTAGAGATGGAAAGATGCCGGAAGGTGAAAATGAAATTGCAGCGTCAAAAGTATTTTTTGAACAACTGGGATATAACAATATAGAAGTTGGAGATAAAGTAATTGTCCCTGTAAGACGAAATGGAACGGAAGCTTTTCAAAATC
>CAUCYJ010000259.1:0-3392 GCA_958446945.1 uncultured Lachnospiraceae bacterium
ATTAACGTTCCGATTTACGTCAAAGTAGCACAAAAAGACAGATTGTATTTTGCAATCCCATTATGTGAGGACGGAGAAAAATTCTTACAGAAGCAGGATCAGTTTCAAGGAGAATCTTCTTTTGAGCAGGAACAGTCAATAAAATCGTTTGAGGAGGAAATTCCAAACTTTGATAGCGGAAAGGACGATGGAAATGATACTTGGCTATAATCGGAATGATTGGGAGCAGTTTCAGATCAAAAATCCAGTGGAGATCGTATTGCCGAAAAAGACAAGCAATATTTTAATTGCGGGGAAATCTGGTTCCGGGAAATCTTTGTCAGCACGGTGGTATTTGTGGCAACTGCTCCACAATCAAGAAAGCCTCGTATACATAGCAGATTATAAGGCAGGGGAGGAACTTCCGTTTGAAGGTTTATCCTCTTACGCTTATGGGGAACAAGTGTTCGATATGATAAATAACTATCATCAGTTCTTTACAGAAGTTCGTAGTAGAAAACTTCGCCTGCAACAGCATTACACATTATTCATCGAAGAATGGTTCGGACTGCTTACATATGCAGAAAATCAGTCTAAAAAGCTGAAAACGGAACTGATGGCAAAGATCAGTGAGCTTCTCTCAGTGGCACGTGGCTTAAACATCGGAGTTATTATTGCACTTCAGCGCGCTGACGCGTCACTATTCAACAGCGGGGCAAGAGAGCAGTTTCAATGTGTGTGTTCGTTTGGAAGATGTTCTTCGGAACAATTTCGTATGTTAGGATTCAACGGTGAATTGGAGAGCAATCCAACAAGCCGATATGGTGCAGGAGAAGCATTAGTATTGATAGATGGTCAAGAGTCCATCAAGGAGATCAAAGTCCCTTTCATTAAGAATGAGGCGGTTCTCTGTGATCAGATTCGTCATTATCTTCATCATCAGCCGAGTCTTCCTAAGCTGATTCGTGCGGTAGCCGGAGGCGAAAGCGCGGAGCAGTGAAAGGCAGACCGGAGTCATGCCGTGGTAGTATTACCACGGTATGAACAAACAACAGAAAACCCAACAAGAAACCCCTTAAAATAGGCATTTGAAGCCACAAAAACACCGTTCGCATACATTTCACAACTCGAACACAACAGAAAAAAGGAGCAAATATCATGAGTATAATAGAAAGTAATAAGCAACAAACAAACAATTCACAACGTAATGCATATCAGCTTACAATCAACAACCCTCTTGATTATGGATTTGACCATCTCACCATCAAAAAGACATTAGTAGAGAACTTCACGACTCTCCGTTATTTCTGTATGGCAGACGAGATCGGAAAAGAGGGAACACCACATACACATTTATATGTATATTTTAACTCTCGTGTACGCTTTAGCACAGTAAAGAAAAACTTTCCATCTGCACACATTGAACCTGCACATGGAAACATAGAAAGTAACATTAGTTACGTTAAGAAAAATGGAAAGTGGGCAGATTCAGACAAAGCAGAAACGAGAGTAGATGGTACATATGAAGAATGGGGAACTGTTCCAGTCCAGAAAGGCACTCGTGCAGACATGGAAGAACTGTATGAACTGATAAAGGCAGGCTATTCCAATGCGGAGATACTTGCTATGAATAATGATTTTATATTGAACATAGATAAGCTTGACCGCGTACGTACAGAATTATTGATTGATAAATTCAAAAATACTCGCAGAACTGATTTAAAGGTCATTTACATCAGCGGAGTAACTGGAACCGGAAAGACAAGAGGAATTTTGGATAAGCATGGGGACGGCAACGTGTATCGTGTCAACGATTATGAACACCCATTTGACGGTTATAGTTGTCAGAATATTCTTGCATTTGATGAATTTAGAAGCCAGTTACGGCTTTCAGATATGCTGAATTATTGTGACATCTATCCAATCCAACTTCCGGCACGATATGCAAATAAATTTGCTTGTTATGAAACTGTGTATATCATTTCCAACTGGTCATTAGAAGATCAGTACAAAGAAGTGCAGAAAGACAATCCGGAATCATGGAAAGCATTTCTAAGGAGGATTCACGAAGTGACTATTTACAAGGAAGACGGTACACTGACACACTACGATTCCGTAGAAGCATATCTAAAAAGGAAAGAAAAATTTCACACCATAGAGCCAGACGAAGAATGTCCGTTTGCAGAGCAGGAAACACTTTTTCCAAAAGAAGGAGCAAAACACGATGAATAAAGACAAAAAGACAGATGAAGAAGAAATAATACTGCCACCTTATACGGGATTGCGTAGAGTATATACATATCAGCCTTACACGGTTCACAGAGTCAAAAGGATGTTAAAAGAGATCGGTTGTATAGCAGAGAATATCAATCAAGGATACAAAGCGAACCGAAGAGTTGGGTATCGGGAACTTTATCGCATTAAAAGGATTTCAGATGGAAAAGTAATCCATCCTTGTATTGATATGGAATCTTTAAGAAGCTTCTTTGCAGAGCATGATTTCCCTCTGGAAGACGAAAAAACAATCAAACGAAAGGAGTAGCTATGGAAAAAATTACTTTGACAATAAATGAAGCTTCAGCGTACACCGGAATAGGTCGCACAAATTTGCGACAACTGATTACATGGAACAAAATTCCCATCATTAAGATAGGAAATAAAATTTTGATACGATGCATAACTCTAGAGCATTTTTTAAAAGTGAATGAAGGTAATAATCTGAAAAATAAATATGAAGTAGTTGCTGTATAATATAGCAAGGCTATGATACAATATAGACATCTAACAGAATAGTCCTTGCAGATGAAAGGAGCGTAAAATGGGCAAGGACTTACAAGGTAGAGAGTTACCAACTGGTATTATGCAAAGACCCAATGGAATTTATAGGGCACGATTCAAATATCAAAATGAGAAGTATACTTTAGATAATAAAAATTTGAAAATACTTATTGAACAAATGGAAGAATTAAAGTATGAAGTAAAGCATGGCATTCGTACAAAAGGTGATAATATAAGATTAAATGCATGGTTTGACATTTGGCTCAATACCCATAAGAAACGAAGCATAAAAGAAAGCACAATGGTACGTTATGATGATTTTTATCATAGATATATGGCAGAACAGATAGGGAAAAATAAACTAGTGGATTTTACCCCTATTTTGATTGAACGTTTACTTCAAAATATGGCTGATGAAGATTTCAGTACAAAAACAATTCGAGATGTGTATAATATCTTAAATGCTATGTTTAAATACGCTATGCACAATCGTATTATTTCATTTAATCCATGTTCAGGGGTAGAAGTCCCGAAAACAAAGAAAAAAGAGATTCGTGTACTAACGGTGGAAGAACAGCGAGAAGTCAAAGAGATCATGGACGAGGCAATTGAACATGTGCAGAAGACAAATGTCA
>CAUCYJ010000260.1:0-3328 GCA_958446945.1 uncultured Lachnospiraceae bacterium
TTAGAAGCATCTACCCCATCCGGGAATCCAATCACATCATTTTCAGCATCTTTTACGACATAATGAACACCTTCAATACCCCAGTTAAACAGATTCATTAATTCCGGATCACCGTACATGTAGTCCAGCACTTTCATTGTCATCTCCGGATTTTCACAATTCTGACCAATTCCCCATGTAATTGCGGCAACAGCATTGGTATAGCAAAACGCAGGAGTAGGGTTGATTCTTACAGCCACCAGTTCATAACCGGTATTCAGACTTTCCTGTTCCGCAACGCCCGGTTTATAAGGAGTGGCAAAGCAGAATGCATTTCCGGCCTTCAGGATTGTGGTTCCGGCATCTGTAGATGTTGCCATATCCTTGTCGATATAACCTTTTTCATAATAATCATGAACCGTAGCAGCCAGATTCTTGTAGTTATCCGTCTCATAGTAATTCACAATCGTAGTATCAGCACCGCCATTATCCAATACTCCAAAGCGATCGGAAAGTACATCGGCAAAATATATGTTACCGATCAAACCATCTTTAGCGCCTACAATAATTTTCATATCAGGTTCATTTTCATGAATCGTTTCGAAAATAGGTGCACAATCAGCCAAAGATTTCACATTAGACACATCCAAATTATATTTGTCCAAAATGTCTTTTCTCATTACCAGACAGCTGTCTGCATACCATTCTTTTTCCACCGGCACACCATACACATAGCCATTCATATTAGCAATTTTGAGAATATCTTCACCCAAAGCTTCTTTCATATTAACGCCATACTGGTCAATCAAATCAGACATATCCAATACCTGACCGCTGTTTACATAGGTACTCACGTTATTATACATTATAGGGACCAAATCCAGTTTTTCCGCACCGGATAACATAAGTTGTAACTGCTGCTGATATACTCCCCATCCCAATGTGATTACATCAATTTGTGCACCAACCTTTTCCGCCAGGATTTTATTCATTTCTGCTTCTACAAGATCCATGTCCTCCTGATCATTTCCAATCACAGCCATTGTGACCGTATACATATCTTCCGGATTTTTAGGTGTTTCTGTAGAAGCTGCTCCACCGGTTTCTCCACCACTACTTGGGTTACTCCCGCATCCCGTAAAGCAAGCTACCGTCAACACCATACTGAGTAACATTGATAAAATTTTTTTCTTCATTTGTTATCCTCCCATATATTTATTTTATCTTGTAAGGGCAATGTATTAACCCTTTACTGCTCCTAATGCAATTCCTTTTTGGAAATATTTCTGTAAAAACGGAAATAATACAAATATCGGCAGCATTGCTACAACCGCAATCGCCATACGTACACCTACTGTAGGTAATTTTGCCATTTCCGAAGAGGCTTGTGAAGCCATGGACGAATTAGAAGACAATACCTGTATATCTGTAATCATTTTATTCAACAGATTCTGGATACTATAATATTTAGTATCCGTAAGGTAATATAAACCATTTGTCCAGTCATTCCAGTAACCCAGACCGGCAAAAGTTCCCATCGTTACAATAATGGGTTTAGACAAAGGAATCACCAGTTTAAAAAATACTGTAAATTCTCCTGCCCCATCTACCTTTGCAGCCTCAAACAATGCTGATGGTATACTTGTTGATATATATGTACGTATTAATAGCACACTCATTGCCGACAGCAACAGGTTAGGAACAATTAAAGCCCAAATTGTATTTTTTATATGAAAATAATTACTGTACAACAAATAGGATGGTACCAATCCACCGCTAAAAAGCATCGTAAAGAAAAGGTAAAAAGTTATTGCTCTTCTTCCAGGCAATTGTTCAAGAGATAACGGATAGGCAATCATTGTTGACAGCATAACATTGACAGCTGTTCCAACTACTGTGACCAAAATTGTAATTCCATAGGCCCTCATTATCTTAGACGCATTTTTCCATATGTAAGCATAGGCTCCCAAACTGAATTTTTCCGGAAAAAATGAATATCCGTTTCTTATCAGTGTACTTTCCTCCGTAAAGGAAGACATAATCAAAAGAATAAAAGGGGTAATTACAAATATGGTAAACAGAATCAGTATAAAATTCGCTAAAATCTGAAACCGCATATTCGATTTTGAACGGATCATTTTTCTCCTCCTAAAACAGTGCGTTTTCCTTACTTACTTTCCTAACGATCAAATTAGCGGTGAGAACTAAAACAAATCCTACAACCGACTGATATAGGCAAGCAGCAGAAGACATTCCAACATTTCCCAGTTTAATCAGTGCTCTATATACATAAGTATCAATTACATTTGTCGTAGAATACAATGTTCCGGAGTCCAACGGTACCTGATAAAACAATCCGAAATCAGAATAGAAAATTCTTCCAATCGATAACAAAGTAAGCGTAATCACCGAAGGGACTAAGGATGGAAGCGTAATACATCGAATCTGTTTCCACTTACCTGCTCCATCTAAATTTGCAGCTTCATAGTAATCTTTGGGAATACCATTGATCGCCGAGATATAAATCAAGCAACCATATCCGACTCCCTTCCATACATTCACAAGTGTCAAAATAAACGGCCAGTATTTTGGTTCCGCATACCACGAAATCGGATTTTTCCCGAATGGAATCAGCAGTGAATTATTCACCATTCCGTTTTCTGTTGAAAGAAATGCGAAAACAATATAGCTAATAATTACAATTGACATCAGATAGGGGAGCAATACCGCACTTTGATAAAGCTTTTTTAATTTTTTGCTCACAACGTCGCATATAAAAATTGCAAGAATAATTCCAACCACTGTATTAATCACTATAAAAGCAAGATTATACAATAACGTATTCCTTGTAATTACCCAGGCATCGTTTGTGGCAAACAAAAATTTGAAATTTTTCAGTCCTACCCAATCACTCCCCAAAATGCCTTTCTGGTAATTGATATGTTTAAAGGCAATAATTGTACCAAACATAGGAATATAATTATTGATAAAAATATAGATTAATCCAGGTGCCATCATCAAGTAGAGCGGTAGCCATCTTTTCCAATTGTGTTTTTTTGTTTTCATCTCTCCACCACCTTTTCTATGTATTTCCATTATATCAGTTTTCAAGATTCTTTCTTGCATTCAGGCGACTTCATAATGGCACTGAATGGTATATCTTCCATCATATAATGTTATGTTTCCTCCATTCCTTAATCTGTTCCTCGGAATGTTTCAGTAACCCACAGAATATTTCCTCATTATGTTGTCCGAGTGTTGGTGCCGGTTTACTGATCTCAGGCATATTATCCATCAACTTAATAGGATTGCCATTTACTTTCATTTTCCCAATCACAGGGTGTTCTAT
>CAUCYJ010000261.1:0-3299 GCA_958446945.1 uncultured Lachnospiraceae bacterium
AGACCGGGTACTTGGAGGCGGAATCGTGCCGGGGTCACTGATTTTAGTGGGAGGGGATCCGGGAATCGGAAAATCTACATTGCTGCTGCAGGTGTGCAGGAATTTGTCCGGTCAAAAGCGCAGTGTTCTTTATATTTCAGGAGAAGAATCGCTTCGGCAGATTAAGCTGAGAGCTGACAGGATTGGAGAATTTTCAGAGACGCTCTCACTTCTCTGCGAAACAAATCTTGACACGATTAGGAGTGTGATTGAATCCAATCGTCCGCAGATCGTTGTCATCGATTCCATACAGACGATGTACAATGAAGAAGTTGGATCAGCTCCGGGAAGCGTTTCACAAGTGCGGGAATCGACAAATGTGTTGATGCAGCTGGCGAAAGGTCTTGGCATTGTTATCTTTATTGTAGGGCATGTGACGAAAGAAGGAACCGTGGCGGGCCCGCGTGTTTTAGAGCATATGGTTGACACGGTGCTTTACTTTGAGGGAGACAGACATGCATCTTACCGGATCTTGCGAGGAGTCAAGAATCGGTTTGGTTCTACAAATGAAATCGGAGTATTTGAGATGCAGCAGACAGGACTTGTGGAAGTGGCAAATCCTTCGGAATTTATGTTAAATGGAAAGCCGGAAAATGCTTCCGGATCGGTTGTGGCATGTTCATTGGAAGGAACAAGACCGATTCTTATTGAAATCCAGGCACTTGTGAGCCGCAGCGGTTTTGGAATGCCGCGGAGAACAGCAGCGGGAACAGATTACAACCGGGTAAATCTTCTGATGGCAGTTCTCGAGAAGCGACTTGGTATGGGGCTTGCAGATTATGATGCTTATGTCAATATCGCAGGAGGCATTAAGATGACAGAGCCGGCGATTGATCTTGGAATTGTTCTTGCGCTTGTTTCAAGTTATCGCAATCGTGTAATTAGTGATGAGACGATTGTATTTGGCGAAGTAGGGTTAAGCGGCGAAGTGCGTGCGGTCAGTATGCCGGAGCAAAGAGTAAATGAAGCGAAGAAGCTTGGATTTACAAGATGCATTATGCCGGCAGTGTCACTGAAAACAGTTCAATCAATAAAAGGAATCGAAATTATTGGTGTAAAGACAATAAATGAGGCGGTGCAGTACATTTGATACAAATCAGATACAAAAATGCTCTATAATCTAAAATGAATTTATATGTAAAATCATTTGTCATAAAGATAATTTCATGGAAAACGGATGAGGGAGAAAGACGATGATATCAATACTAATCGTAGAAGACGAAGCGCCAATCCGTGAGCTTTTGCGGATCAGTTTAAAAGAAGCCGGTTATGAATGTACATGTGCTGGGGACGGAGATGAAGCGGCAGACATTCTGATCCAGAAGCGGTTTGACCTTGTACTGCTCGATATTATGCTTCCGGGTGCCAATGGATATGAGCTGTTGGAATTTGTCAGGCCGATGGAGATTCCGGTTATATTTCTGACCGCAAAGGGTGAAGTGGCAGATAAAGTAAAAGGGCTTCGCATGGGAGCGGAAGATTATATTACAAAGCCATTTGAGCTGGCAGAGCTTCTTGCCAGAGTGGAGACTGTGCTGCGCAGATATCACAAGGCGGAAGAAATACTGACGTGCGGGACGGTTAAAGTGGATCTCCGCTCACATCGCGTGACGAGAAACAGCGAACCGGTGAGCCTGACTGCAAAAGAATATGAACTGCTTGTATTGTTTTTGCGGAATAAGAATATTGCGCTTTACCGCGACCGGATCTATGAAGAAGTCTGGCAGGAAGAATATACGGGAAATAGCCGTACAGTTGACCTTCATGTTCAGCGCATCCGCAAAAAACTCGGGTTGGAGGAGCAGATCACTGCGGTATATAAGATCGGATACCGTTTGGAGGAGAAGGAATGAAACTGTTCTGGAAAATATTTTTCAGCGTGATGGCGGTGACGACAGTTGTTTTTTGCGTCAGCGGCCACATTTTAATCTACAGTTTTTTTAAGTCGGAGCTTACACGGGAAATCGAGGAAGCTGATATGCAAAGCAAAGCATTCGGGAAATCACTGAATGTTTCTGTGCTCATGCTTGAAAAAGATGGTGTTGTCTCGGATGAAGAGCTGTTGGAAGGAAGTTCAACGGTACGCCTTGCGGATAATAAAAAGACAGTGCAGGTGAATCTGTACAGCGAGGCCGGAGAACTGCTGGAAGAGGCCGAAGAAGATGAGACTACCGTTGACAGGGGAGTCCGGGAACTGATTGAGAAGACTGATAAAGGGAGAGAGGGATACATAATCCTTCGAGCCGGAGAAAGCTATGCGCTTCATTTTGTGAGCTTTCAGGAAATTGCAGAGCGTGGGGTGCAGATTGAGCTTGTCAGAGATATTACAGGGATATTTCAACAGAAAGATGATATGTATGAGATTTATATGCGTTGTATGTTTGCCCTTTTTGTTGTAACGATTTTGGCAGCAGCAGTTCTGACAGCGTGGATCGTGCGTCCAATCCAACGGCTTACTGCGGGGGTTAATGAATTTGCGAGAGGGAATTTCGCAGAGCGGATCCAGGTCACAGGGCAGGATGAATTAGGACATCTGGCAGAGCAGTTTAACAAGATGGGCGAACGGATTAACAGCAGTATGGAAGAATTAAGGATGGCGGCCGTACGGCAGGAACAGTTTACGGGGAGCTTCGCTCATGAACTTAAGACACCGCTCACTTCGATCATTGGCTATGCAGAAATGCTCCGGACAAGAAAGATGCCGGAGGAGACAAGAATGCAGTACGGTGATTACATTTTCCGGCAGGGAAAACGTCTGGAGTCACTGGCAAAGAAAATGATGGATATTACTGTGCTTGAAAAAGCAGAGATTCAGAAGAAAAATATATGGGTTCCGGGATTTCTGGAAGAGATTGCAGGTGAGATGGCGCCAGTATGTGAAAAGCATACTGTCCATCTGTCAGCGAATGCGCAGGATAATCTTATACTGTGTGCAGATCCGGAACTTTTAAAATCTGTGATTCTGAATCTGATTGATAATAGTATAAAAGCGCTTGAGAGGGAAGGAAACATCTGGATAACAGCAGAGGGAAAAGAGCATATTATTGAGATTGCTGTCATAGATAATGGAAAGGGCATTGCGAAAGAGGATCTTCCGCGAGTGACAGAAAGTTTTTTCATGGGTGATAAGTCGAGAAAGAATGATGGCAGCGGAAGCGTGGGACTTGGCCTTGCAATCAGCAGGCGGATTGTGGAACTGCATCATGCGAAGATGAAAATCAGCAGCAAAGAAGGCATTGGAACGAAAGTTATAATACAGT
>CAUCYJ010000262.1:0-3222 GCA_958446945.1 uncultured Lachnospiraceae bacterium
CTTTTACTGCAATACAGTAGTTATTGACATTACTAATCTTTCCTTCCAGCTCAGTCAATTCATGGTAATGTGTGGCAAACAATGTTTTTGCTCCAAGCAATTTGCCGTTGCTGATATGCTCTACCACCGCCCAGGCAATTGAAAGTCCGTCAAATGTACTTGTTCCGCGGCCGATCTCATCCAATATCAGCAGGCTCTTACTCGTTGCATTGCGAAGAATATTGGCAACTTCTGTCATCTCCACCATAAAAGTACTCTGTCCGGATGCCAGATCATCAGACGCTCCGACACGGGTAAAAATCCTGTCCACAAGTCCAATATTTGCACTTTTCGCCGGAACAAAGGAACCAATCTGTGCCATCAATACGATTAACGCGCTTTGGCGCATATAAGTAGATTTTCCAGCCATATTCGGACCGGTAATAATTGCAATCCGGTTCTTTTTATCATCCAGATAAGTATCATTTGCAATAAACATATCGTTTGGAATCATTTTCTCTACAACCGGGTGACGTCCATTTTTTATATCAATCACACCTTTTTCATTGATCTTCGGGCGCACATAATTATTGCGCTCCGCCACAACTGCTAAAGATGCAAATACATCCAGTTTTGCCACCGCTTTCGCCGTCTTCTGAATCCGCACAACTTCTGCTGCAATCTTATCACGCACTTCACAATAGAGTTGGTATTCCAACGCGTACAATTTGTCTTCTGCACCAAGAATCGTATCTTCCAGTTCTTTTAACTCCGGAATCGTATAGCGCTCTGCATTGGCTAATGTCTGCCTGCGTGTATAGTATTCCGGCACCTGATCTTTAAATGAATTCGTCACTTCCAGATAATAACCGAATACTTTATTGAATTTTACCTTCAGTGTGCGGATACCTGTTTTCTCCCGCTCCTTTGCTTCCAGCTCTGCAAGCCACGTCTTTCCGTCTGATTTGGCATTTCGCAACCGGTCTACTTCTTCAGAATATCCTTCCCGGATAATTCCGCCTTCTTTCATCGCCAAAGGCGGTTCCTCCTGGATTGCCTCTGTAATCAGGCTGCAAAGATCTTCCAGTGTATCCATCTGCTCACGGATATCACACAACCCTTTTGTACTCATATCCGCTAAAATACAATGGATTGGCGGCAGCATCGCAAGTGAACTCTTCAACGCGATTAAATCTCTCGGATTTGCCGACTGATATGTCACACGGCTCATTAATCGTTCCAGATCATAAATTGCTCCCAGATATTCCCGGATTTCTTCCCGGCAAATGGCGTTATTTTTTAATTCTTCAACGGAATTTAAACGTTCCTCAATACTCTCTGCATCGATCAAAGGCTGCTCCACATATTTTCGGAGCGTACGCCCGCCCATTGCTGTGCGTGTTTTATCAAGAACCCAGAGTAGCGAACCTCTTTTTTGTTTTTCACGAAGCGTCTCACATAGTTCCAGATTCCGTCTCGTAGAACTGTCAAGCAGCATATATTTTCCAGTAACGTATCCCGTCAGACGGCTCAAGTGCGTTAGGTCATTTTTCTGTGTTTCCAGAAGATACTGCAGCAATGCTCCCGATGCGATCACACCACAGTCATAATCCTTCAGACCAAGCCCCTCTAATGAAGACACATGAAAATGTTCCTTTAGCGTTCGCTCACAGATTGCATCATCAAAATACCATGCATCCAATGAATAAATCGTAATGCCGATGCGATTTTTCATATCATCCAAATCCATGCCGCTCATATAAAATGCTTCGTTGCAAATAATCTCCGAAGGCATAAATTTGTAAATTTCATCTCTGAGCTTCGTGCTGCTGTCAATCTCTGTTACAAGATAGTCTCCGGTTGTAACATCTGCAACAGACAAGCCGTACCGGTCAGCACTATAGACAATACACATGATATAATTGTTCTTTGTCTCATCAAGCGCCTGCGTATTCAAATTCGTTCCCGGCGTCACAATACGAACAACTTCTCGTTTCACAATGCCTTTTGCCTGTTTCGGATCCTCTACCTGTTCACAGATTGCAACTTTATAGCCCTTTGATACTAATTTATTCAAATATCCATCTACTGCATGATATGGAATCCCGCACATCGGCGCGCGTTCTTCCAATCCGCAGTTTTTTCCCGTTAACGTAATTTCAAGTTCTCTTGATGCCGTCAATGCATCATCAAAGAACATCTCATAAAAATCACCAAGACGATAAAAAAGAATACAATCTTTATATTCTTTCTTTGTTTCCATGTATTGCTGCATCATTGGTGTTAATGTATTACTATCTTTCATGTTCCCTTTGTTTATCAGTATTTTAGGACGTTGTCATCATTTCGCAACGTCCTAATACTTTTTCCCTTTATAGTTTTTCTATATGAATCCTACCTATCTCTTATTTTTCAGAAATAAGGATACAGGTTATATTTCGGTTTTCATTTTAGCAGACTTATTTTATATTTTCAAGAAAAAACCGAATATGCATTGCAATCCTACTAACCGAATAAAATTTCCTATTATAATATTTGCAGATGAATTTGCTTACTTTTTTAGTTCTTCTGTGAAGTACAATAAAGAAAATGGACAGCACTATCCCGTACTATCCATAATTTCTTTACATTGCCTCTACGGCATGCACAAATTCTTTTTCTGTGTTTACAAAATGATATGGCTCATACTCACCATACGCGGACGGCCTACTGATAGTTGCAAGCTGAATTTCGATTCAACGCTCAAAACTATATTGTTTTTAAAAATTCTTTCAAATCCTCCACCGTATACCTTCGCATATCCCAGAGTCCCTGGCCTTCAATATCATACGGGGACACGAGCATAGTCCTTGCTCCATAACACTTTCCAGCATACAGATCATAATATCCCTGGTCACCTATGAATAACATATCCTCCGGCTTCATCTCCCATGCATCCATTCTTGCTTTCATAGAGTGTGGTTTATCTGCATCAAATATAATCTCGTTGAAACAGTCCGTCAAATTCAAATGTGTAAGCAATGCCTCTCCACCACTTCGCTTTGCATTGGAACAAAGGACAAGATACATCCCCTTTTCTCGAAGTCCCATCAAAAGCTGACGCAACTCCTCATCCGGCTTTGGACCAAATGTTTCCCCCACCAGCTCTTCTCTCGCTTTTTGGAAACGCTTCCAGAAGCGTTCTCCCTCCCAGCCGATTCTTCGTGCCAGATACATCGCAAGCGTCCACCCATCCGAGATATA
>CAUCYJ010000263.1:0-3222 GCA_958446945.1 uncultured Lachnospiraceae bacterium
TCATTTTGTGCATAATATGTCTATTCCGGTTTATAGACATATTTTGAATACTGACGTATGATTACAGTAACAAATAAAGCGCAGCCGATGAAAGAAAATTTATTGTGTGATAAAAAGTGCATATTCAAGGAGGGAATTTATGATCGTACCACGTTATTATGAAGATTTAAGCGTGCTGCATGAAAACACAATGCCGCCAAGAGCGTACTACATGCCAGCATCAAAAAGAATGGATGATTTGACAGAGCATAGAGAAAAGTCAGATCGTTTGCAGCTATTAAATGGAAACTGGAAATTTCGTTATTTTGAAAGCATTTACGATGTGAAGGAATCGTTCTACGAAACGGATTATGACGTATCAGATTTTGATGAAATGAGAGTCCCGGGCATATGGCAAATGGAAGGATACGATATGCATCAGTACACGAATATCCGTTATCCATTTCCGTTTGATCCGCCTTATGTTCCGCAGGATATTCCGTGCGGAGCTTATGTTCATACATTTTTTTACCAGAGTGAAAAAACGGCGCCAAAAGCATACCTGAATTTTGAGGGAGTAGATAGCTGCTTTTATGTCTGGTTGAATGGAAAATATGTAGGATACAGCCAGATATCTCATGCAGTGAGTGAATTTGATGTTACTTCCTTTTTGAAAGATGGAGAGAATATCATTGCAGTGTTGGTTCTGAAGTGGTGTGATGGTTCGTATCTGGAAGATCAGGATAAATTCCGAATGAGTGGAATCTTCAGAGATGTGTACATTTTAAAACGTCCGGAACGGGCTGTGTGCGATTATCGCATAACGACAGAGGTTTCCAAAGAAGTCGCCAGGATAAAGTTAGATATACGGTTTTATCAGCCGATTCATCTGAACATAAGAGTTGAAGATAAAAACGGAGCTGTTGTTTCTCAAGGGACGATAGAGAAAGATGGAATCATAGAATTTGAGATTTTTTGTCCGGTGTTTTGGAATACGGAAAATCCATATCTTTATACGGTGATTCTGGAATCGAAATATGAAGTGATTGTGGATGCGGTAGCTTTACGCACGATTGAAATTTACGATAAAGTGATTTATTTCAACGGTGAGAAAATCAAATTCCGCGGTGTGAACCGTCACGATTCTGAGCCGGAAACAGGAGTTGTGGGTGCAAAACAGATAAAGACGGATATGATATTGATGAAACAGCATAATTTTAATGCGATTCGTTCCAGCCATTACCCGAATGCGCCGTATTTTTATCAGATGTGCGATAAATATGGATTTATAGTTATTGACGAGGCGGATATTGAAGCGCATGGGCCGTTCATGTTATATCGGAAAGAGGATACCGATTATAACCGCTTTAGTCGCTGGAATGAGAAGATAGCGGATGATCCGGCTTGGGAGCAGTCGATTCTTGACCGTGTACAGCGTATGATTCAGCGAGATAAGAACCGTTTTTGCATCGTTATGTGGTCTATGGGAAATGAAAGTGCTTATGGCTGCAATTTTGAAAAGGCACTGGAGTGGACAAAAACATTCGATCCCGCAAGACTTACACAATACGAAAGCGCCAGGTATCGGAATTATAACGTAACCTATCAGTACCATAATCTGGATCTGTATAGCCGTATGTATCCGTCACTGGAAGAAATAGAGGAATATTTGGAGAAGGATGGAAGTAAGCCATTTCTGCTGGTTGAATATTGTCATAGCATGGGAAATGGCCCCGGTGATTTTGAAGATTATTTTCAAATGATTCAGAGCGATGACCGGATATGCGGAGGTTTTGTCTGGGAATGGTGCGATCATGCGATAGCACATGGAAAAACGGAAAATGGAACGCCTATGTATTATTATGGCGGCGATCATGGAGAGAACATCCATGATGGGAATTTCTGTGTGGATGGACTGGTTTACCCGGACCGTACTCCCCATACCGGACTTCTGGAATATAAAAATGTGTATCGTCCGGCAAGAGTTGTTTCCTATGATTTGGACAGCGGAGAGTTGATTTTACACAATTATATGGATTTTGATGATCTGAAGGACTATGTGGAAATTTCTTATGAAGTGACGCAGGATGGCTTGATGATCAGTAAAGGGAAATTGCCCGCTTTTTCAGCAGCGCCCCACCAAGAGGGAAAAACAAAGCTGGAGCTTTCTATACCGGGGAATGGGAAGGTTTATTTAAAACTAATTTACCGGTTGAAGAAAGCGGCTGCTCTTTTGGAGAAAAATCATGTGCTGGGCTTTGATGAGATACAGCTTTCTGGCAGCCACTTAAAAACCCGTCAGGCAGAACAGTGGTTAAACAGAATTGCAGAGGGTACAGAAATCCGGGTAAAGGAAAAAGACACTCAAATCGAAATAAAGGCAGCCGACTTTGTTTACATCATAGATAAACGAACAGCCCTTTTTGAGCAAATTCAGTTTGCCGGAAGAAATTATCTGAAGCGTCCTATGGAACTGAATATTTGGAGAGCACCAACGGATAACGATATGTATATGAAAGAAGTCTGGAAAAAGGCCCATTACCATGAAGCATATACGAGAGCTTATGATATTGAGGTTTGCCAGAACGGAAATGGTGTGGAAATTTTGGCTTATACAGCGGTAGTCGCTGCAACAGTGCAAAAAATCATGGACGTAAAAATAAAGTGGATAGTAGACGCCAGCGGAAAAGTATCTTCTGAATTTACAGTGTTGAAAGATGGGGAATTTCCAGAACTTCCGAGATTTGGTTTGAGGCTTTTCCTTGATAAGAGCATGGAAAATGCCTGTTATTATGGAATGGGTCCTCAGGAAAGCTACAGAGATAAACATAGAGCAGCGAGTCATGGGCTTTATCGGTCGAAGGTATGTGACTTACATGAGGATTACATTCGCCCGCAGGAAAATGGAAGTCACTATGACTGTGATTATCTGGAGCTTTCCGGTTCACAGTATGGAATTGCGGCTGTTGCAAAGAAGTCCTTTTCATTCAATGCTTCGCATTACACGCAGGAAGAATTGGAAAGAGCTGCGCATAACTATGAATTATGCGCAGCTGACAGTACAATACTTTGTTTGGATTATGCATTAAATGGAATAGGATCGAATAGTTGTGGCCCTGCTGTCCTGGAAAAGTACAGATTTGATGAAACCGAGTTTCAGTTTGGACTTACTCTGGTTCCATTTGTGAAAGGCACAAAGTAACAACGGTGAGCAGTCATAAGACAATGAAAACATCTAAAATC
>CAUCYJ010000264.1:0-3204 GCA_958446945.1 uncultured Lachnospiraceae bacterium
CCTGGAATATCAATGCATATAATATCTCCTTCTTCTACAAGTGCAATTGGTCCTCCGACTGCCGCCTCCGGAGAAACATGTCCAATTGACGCACCTCTTGATGCACCACTGAAACGTCCGTCTGTAATCAATGCCACACTGGAGCCAAGTCCCATACCCGCAATCGCAGATGTTGGATTCAGCATTTCTCTCATGCCCGGACCGCCTTTCGGTCCTTCATAACGGATTACTACCACATCTCCAGGTACGATCTTTCCTCCCTTGATTGCAGAAATTGCGTCCTCTTCACAGTCAAATACTCTTGCCGGGCCTTCATGCACCATCATTTCTTCTACAACAGCAGAGCGCTTCACAACACTGCCGTCCGGCGCCAGATTTCCTTTTAGTACGGCAAGCCCTCCTGTCTTGCTGTACGGATGTTCCACCGGCCGAATGACTTCCGGATTTTTATTAACACATCCCTCAATATTTTCCCCAACAGTTTTTCCTGTCACTGTCATACATTCTGTGTGAAGCAGCTGAAGTTTATTCAGTTCATTCATAACTGCATACACACCGCCTGCCTCATTTAAATCCTCCATATACGTCGGCCCTGCCGGTGCAAGATGACATAAATTCGGTGTGCACTCACTAATTGGATTTGCAAAATCAATTTCAAAGTCCATCCCAATCTCATGGGCGATTGCCGGAAGATGCAGCATACTATTCGTTGAACATCCAAGCGCCATATCTACTGTCAATGCATTTAAAATTGCTTCTTTTGTCATAATATCTCTCGGACGGATCTGCTTACGGTAAAGTTCCATTACCTGCATTCCGGCGTGCTTTGCCAGTCGGATTCTCTCTGAATACACTGCTGGAATCGTTCCATTTCCTTTCAGGCCCATACCAAGCACTTCTGTCAGACAATTCATACTATTAGCTGTGTACATTCCTGAACAGGAACCACACGTTGGACACACTTTACATTCAAATTCTTCCAGCTCTTCATCATTTATGGCACCTGCCGCATGTGCTCCTACTGCTTCAAACATGCTGGACAGGCTTCTCTTCTCTCCCTTTACACGGCCTGCAAGCATCGGACCACCACTTACAAAGATAGTTGGTATATTAATTCTGGCTGCAGCCATCAAAAGCCCCGGCACATTTTTATCACAATTCGGCACCATAACAAGTGCATCAAACTGATGCGCCATTGCCATTGCCTCTGTGGAATCTGCTATCAGATCGCGTGTTACAAGTGAATATTTCATTCCAGTATGTCCCATGGCAATTCCATCACAAACAGCAATCGCCGGAAAAACAACCGGTGTTCCTCCCGCCATAGCGACGCCCATCTTCACGGCCTCCACAATCTTATCCAGATTCATATGACCTGGTACAATTTCATTATAGGAACTTACAATCCCGACAAGCGGTCTTTCTAATTCTTCTTTCGTATATCCTAATGCATTAAATAAAGAACGGTGCGGCGCCTGCTGCACTCCTTTCGTTACAGTATCACTTCTCATTGATATTTTCTCCTCACTCTTTGTTTATTTCTATTCAACCTTTTTCTCTCTTATCTGACCGATCTCATTACAGATCAAATCTCCCATTCTTCTCGTTGAAACCTGCTCTTTGCCTTCTGACATAATGTCAATTGTTCGATAACCCTTCTGAAGTACACGCTCCACTGCATACTCGATTGCTGATGCCTCTCTGTCAAGATCAAAACTGAAACGCAGCATTAACGCAGCTGAGAGGATTGTCGCAATTGGATTGGCAATGCCTTTTCCTGCAATATCCGGTGCAGAACCGCCGCTCGGTTCATATAAACCGAACTTTGTCTCATTCAGACTGGCACTTGCAAGCATACCGATCGAACCTGTAATCATACTTGCCTCGTCAGATAAAATATCTCCAAACATATTCTCGGTCAGGATGACATCAAATTGCTTTGGATCTTTGACAAGCTGCATAGCACAATTATCTACAAGCATATGTTCCAGCGTCACATCCGGATATGCGGCAGCAACTTCTTCCACGATGTTTCTCCAGAGTCTGGAAGAATCCAGTACGTTGGCTTTGTCCACACTTGTAACTTTCTTCCGCCTCTTCTGGGCGACTTCAAAAGCCCTGTGTGCAATTCTTCGTATCTCATACGCATGGTAGGTTAACGTATCATGTGCCGTCAGCTCCCCATCTTCCATCTGCGTTGCACGCGCTCCAAAGTAAAGGCCCCCTGTTAATTCGCGCATAATCATTAGATCAAAGCCGCCTTCTGTAATTTTTTCTTTCAGTGGACATGCTTCTTTTAATTCGTCATAAAGCACAGCTGGTCTGAGATTTGCAAAAAGATTCAAAGCTTTTCGAATTCCAAGAAGTCCTGCTTCCGGACGTTTTGACGGTTCCAATTTGTACCACGGAGATGTTTTTGCGTCTCCTCCGATTGATCCCATTAGCAGTGCATCACACTGCTTTGCACATTGAACTGCCTCTTCTGTCAATGGTATTCCGCACGCATCAATAGAAGCGCCGCCCAACAATAATTCTTCGTACTGCAGTTCATGTCCAAATACTGTTCCAATTATCTCAAGCACTTTTACTGCCTCTGCAACAATCTCAGGACCGATTCCATCACCTCGAATAATGCCAATATGTAACTTCATTTCACTCATCCCTCCCACTGTTGTCTGACTATTATTTTATATATGATACTCTATTCTTATATGAAATTCAAGCTTTTATCCAAGAAAAATAGAGTGCGTTCGGTATTTTTATTTTTCTGTAAAATAGAAAAGAGTTTGTAGCTGATTAGCACAAACTCTCATCTTCTTAAGTATTCTTTTTTTCCTATGCTCCCGGTTTCTCTACCTGCATAATCGCAGCCTTCTGCATCGGGATACGGCAGTTCTTGTTGTTACCGAATTCTACGATGACATCTGTTTCAGAAATATCAATTACAACACCATAAAATCCGCTTGTAGTCAATACTGTATCGCCTACTTCCATATCAGCGATCATCGCTGCCAGTCTCTTTTTCTCTTTTTTCTGTGGACGCATCAATAAGAAATACATGATTCCGAAAATAGCAACATACATTAAAATAATCGGAAGTATTCCCATTGTTCCTCCCTGTCCTGAAGCTAAAATACCTTTCATTTTTCTTCCTCCTAATTGGCTTTAAAATTGGCATTACTACTAATATACACAAGTTTTACT
>CAUCYJ010000265.1:0-3200 GCA_958446945.1 uncultured Lachnospiraceae bacterium
TATCACTGGCTGAACGAATATGAAGTACTTCTTGGTTCGAATCAGATAGGATACTGTAATTCTACGAGTGCAAATAATACCCGATATGGATATAAAACATTGAATAGGGCAGGAGAAGTGGAGAATGAAATTTATTTTACTGCTTATTATGGCGAGACTGGAATAGAATATGAAATTTATATATTCGGAGATGAAAGTATGAGCGGGCATCTGAATCAGGAACAATGGGATGAAGTGACAAAAGACTTTTTTACAATGCTTGATTGCCCTGTTACTATGGTAACGTATGAGGAAGCTTTCGGGAAAAATTTTACTGGAACAGAAGCGCTGCATGGGAATACTGATGAGGCAATGAGGGCATATGATGAGTTTTTGTCAGGAGAGAGAGCGTTGGAAAATTCTGGTGGAAGTACGATAGCAGATATGGATGATGGAAGTATGAAGTATCTGACGTGTGACATAAATGGAGATCATATACCGGAGTTACATATTCAGACATCGGGAGATTATTATATTCTTGCATATCAAAATAATGTGCTGTTTGTCTTGTTTCATGAACAGGTGGAAGAAACATTAAAATGTTATGGTGTTTGTAAAAATGGCGAGATTGTGTATAAATATACAAAAGAAAATAAAGAAAGCTATTCCTTTTATAAATTTGAGTTTTCTGGAAATGCGTTTAAAACAATTGCATTTTACAGGAATGATAGTAATGGAAATGGTGTATATGATGAGAATGATGAGTATGAATGTAATGAAACTATTTGCACGTTTGAGGAGTGGACTAGCAGTGCAGAAGGATATTTCAGTATCGATAAAAATGGAGATGTGCAGATTTTGCATATGATGGAATGGAAAGATTATAATGAATCAAAGAAAAGGTAGGAAACCAATGAATCAAAGAAAAGGTGGGAAACAGTATGTTTGTGGAGCGGGTATTGGGATCATAAGTTTAATTGCTTTTTATACAGTCTTAAGTGGTACGGAGAATAAACGGATTTTACAAGTGAAGAACGAGATATACACTTTTGAAATGACAGAGGAAGAAGCGGCAAAGGCTGTTTTTGATTACATATATTCAGATTGTGACTATGATTATGACGCAAAGGTTATTTCTACTATGCAGCAGGGAGAAATGGTATATTTATACCAAACGCAGGAAAAAAGTGACTTGCAGTATGAAATGTTACAGAGCAAAGATAGGACAGAAGATGGGCAATATTATGTCTTTGCACACGGTACACGTTATGTAACAGATGCCCTTTCGCAGGGCTTCTATGATGAATATCACACGGATTACGCAGTTAATAGGAAGACAGGCGAAGTTCTTCGGGAGTCTCAATGGATAGAGACTGATGCAGGTTATAAATTGCTTTATAGTGAAGCATATGAAAAGGCGGTTAATCAGTTATATTTTAATGAGGATGTTTCAGATGGAAAGATGCTGGAGGAACAAGCTGCAAGAGCTCTTTTTTATTATATGTATTCGGATGAGGGGGATTATGATTCAATAGTTGTAAGAACATATAAACAGGAACAGTCGGTATATGTATATCAGTTTCCAGAAGATCAGGAGTTTCCTTGTGTAAGAAATTTTTCATGTAGAGGTATGACGGAAGATCAGGAATATTATATTTTTGCAGATTATACAGACTATTATACTCATGGTTATGAACCTGTTTTTACTCATTATCATTATCTTACAAGTTATGCTGTTAACAGGGAGACGGGCGAAGTGCTTCAGGAACGGGAATGGAGTGATATAGAGTGTGAGTGGTTGTATAATGAAGAGTATAAAAAAGCAGTTAAATAGTGGAAACTATTTATAGGTAATTGCGAAACAAGTTCGCAATTCTGATTGAAAATACGGAAGAAATATAACGGAATTTTTATATAGGAAGAAAGTCTTATGCCGGAAGATAGGGTACAGAAAAATGGAGATGCCATTATAGCAGGAGATTTTACTTTTGAACTGGAAGGAAATTGCCTTCGAAAGTTTTTGAAAGGAATTTTTAAAAAACAATACCAAGATATTGCGTGTGATATGATGGTGAAACACTATGCTTTTTACGAAGAGTTAAGTAAGTATTGTAAAAGAAGAGGAGTATGTCACAAGAGAGGCTGTTATTCATTGTGATAAAGTAAAGATGTAAAATTAGATGCTTATGAAGATCATGGAATACTTGCTGAAAACGGGAAACCGCTTATGACATGCAGTGATTGTGAAGTTAATAAGAATATCTATTCATTTGGTACTTGTGAATGTGGTAATATGTATAGTGAGAAACTTCCTCATCCTGGTCCTCGCCGTTATGAATCTTACAAAGAAAGTATAGTTGACCATTCAGATATTTTATTGGATGAGAGGTATGCGGAAGCATGGGAATATAAGGACAATCCATTTATTTATGTATCTATCATAGGACCTATTTATGCAACGGGAAGTGACTATGGCGATACGGCGGCATCTATAATGCACGATTATTTTATGTGGGATGACGAGGAAAAAGATTGGGAGGAGTATATCCTATGGAGGGAAGGAAAATAAGTTTTGTGGTACTGGCTATGGCAGGTCTGCTGACAGCATGTGGCAGCCGTGTGTGGGGTGATGACAGTGAAATTTCCACAGCATTAGCCTTCGGAGAAGCAGAGGAGTGTACGCAGAATGCCAAAACACGGGAAGATACGATTGTTAAAATATCAGACTGCCTTTCGGAACAGGTGCCGGAGATTGATGACTGGGCTGCTTATGTAGATCTGAAGAGTGATGGGCAGGCGTATTTATATCAAACATATGATCTTGAAACAGAGGAAGTATACAAAGATGGGGCGGGAAGTGAATATTTGGGAGAGTATTATTCCGTTCATGTGAGCGAGATGTGGGAGGATCACAGTGTGAGCTGGAGCACGTTTTATGTGAGTGTCAATTTTGATAAGGTTTTATGGAAGGATATGGTAGGACTGGCAGACAGTGAGTTTGAAGTGTATACATTAGAGGAGTGGAGAAATTCGTCGTATTATCCAAGCCTTGATGACTAAACGGCGTTTTGCATAGATCCTGGGAGGAAAATAATATGATAAAAAATTTTCTTTCATCCATTGTAGTAAGCTTGTTTTTGATCCTTCTTGTGATTTTGTGCAGTGAAAATGATAAAGAAGAAAGCAGACATGAGCCTCAAAATACATGGTTTTATATGCCG
>CAUCYJ010000266.1:0-3178 GCA_958446945.1 uncultured Lachnospiraceae bacterium
TTACTTCTACTCCTGTTGCTAGAATTGCTTCGATATCATCATCCAGACGTTCTTTTGGAAGACGGTAGTTTGGAATACCGTAACGAAGCATACCGCCAAGTTTTGGGAGCATTTCAAATACGGTAGCCTGATGTCCCATCAGCTGAAGATAGTAGGCAGCTGAAAGTCCTCCAGGACCGCCTCCGACAACAGCGACACGTTTTCCGGTAGACGGAGCACATGGCGGCGGCGGAACTTTGCCTGCGAAATCAGCAGCGACCCTCTTAAGACCTCTGATGTTAATTGCATCATCTACCATATTACGGCGACAGCGAGCTTCACAAGGATGTTCGCAAATAAAACCGCAAGTAGTTGGGAATGGATTGTCTTTGCGGATCAGGCGGATTGCATCATCGTATCTTCCTGCCCCAACAAGGGCAATATATCCAGGAATATCAACATGTGCCGGACAGAGTGCAACACACGGTACCGGCTGATGGTAGGTACATGTACACCGTCCTTCACGAATATGCTGTTCGTAATCATCACGGCATCCGATCAGACTCTTATATACCATATGTGCAGCTTCATAGCCGATGGCACAATCTGCGGAATGCATGATAGAAAGTGCAGTTTCTTCCATTAAATCTAATGTGTCCATAGTAGCATCACCATTCAATACATCTGTGATCAAATGTTTCAGCTGCAAAAGTCCGATGCGGCAAGGTGCACATTTGCCGCATGTCTGTGCGTGGCACAGCTCTAAAAATGCCCGTGTAATATCTACAGGACAAAGCCCAGGCGGGCTGGCTTCGATTCTATGTTCAAGTTCTTTATAAAGTCCTTCAACAACGAGCTGAGATTTACTAGGAGTAGGAATCTCAAGTCTGCTCATACTATCACTCTCCTTTTCATAAAAGATCTATTTGATGATCATTTGTAAATATTGTAATATATAACAAACTAAGAAACAAGAAAAGTTTTTTTTTAGTCAAAGGTTAACAAAAATATCACAATATTTTTGAGAAAATCATTGACGAAATGGAGAATTCTTATAATAATGAAAGTATCGAAAAAATATGACAGAACAAAAGGAAAAGAAAACGAGGAGACAGTTGTGGAAAAAAATATAAAATTAAATATAAATGAGCCTGAAAAACTTGCAATTGTCGGAAAAGCACTTTCTTCAGAGATAAGAATTCGAATTTTGGGACTTCTAGAAAATCGTTATTATAATATCAATGAGATTGCAGAGCTGCTTCAAATACCTTCCTCTTCTGCGGCAATGCATATTAAAGTATTGGAAGAAGCTGGACTGATTGAGACAGAGTTTAAGGCAGCAGTGCGCGGTTCCATGAAAATATGCCGCAGAAGTGTAGGAAGTATTGCGATCCGTCTGGATGAGAAGAACAATGAGAAAGCGGAAACAATCCCAATGCCTATTGGCAATTTTGTCGATTACCATGTGGAACCGACATGCGGTATTGTATCAGGGACCGGACACATTGATGTTGAAGATGAACCGGCAGTTTTTTACAATCCGAGAAGGACAGAGGCAAAATTGATCTGGCTTGGAAATGGATATCTGGAATATCGTTTTCCTAATGCATCCCTGAAGAAAAATGTATTAAAGAGTATCGAAGTGTCAGCAGAAGTCTGTTCGGAAGATCATGAATATAATATGAACTGGGAGTCAGACATTACACTTTGGATTAATGAGATTGAGGTTGGGACATGGAGAAGCTCGGCTGATTTCGGAGACCGAAGAGGAAGGCTCACACCGGCATGGTGGCCTTCTCAGAACAGTCAGTATGGAATGATGAAAGTGTGGAAGATTGATTCACAGGGGAGCTATCTGGATGGAGCGCTGACATCGAATACATCGCTTTCAGCATTTAAATTAGAAGAAAGTGAATATATTTCTGTAAAGATCGGCATCAGTCCGGATGCAGCAAAAAAGGGCGGAATGAACCTTTTTGGAGATGAGTTTGGAGATTATCCACAGGATATAGTTATGCGGCTTATCTATGAATAAGAAAGAGATGCTGCTCCTCATTGACAGGAAGAAGAGCGGATGATATCATTAAACCAAGATAAATGTTTTAAAACAAAAATATTGTTATAAATGAAAGGAGATATGATATGAAAGAACAGTTGATCAAAGCATTTCGGGAGTTGTTCGGAGAGGAAGGAGAACTTCACGTTTACTTTGCACCGGGACGTGTGAATCTGATCGGAGAGCACACAGATTATAATGGAGGACATGTATTTCCGTGTGCGTTGACGATTGGAACTTATGCAGTGGCAAGAAGGCGTGAGGACAGAAAGATTCGTTTTTATTCTCAGAATTTTCCCAAAAGCGGTGTTGTGGAGACAAGTCTTGATGATCTGACTCCATATGAAGCAGCCGGATGGACAAATTATCCAAAGGGAGTGATGTGGGCTTTTGAGGGTCGCGGATATAAGCTGCCGTCAGGGATTGATATGTTGATCTATGGAAATATTCCAAATGGTTCCGGGCTGTCTTCTTCTGCTTCTCTTGAAGTTTTGACAGGAACAGTTCTGCGGGATTTGTTTGGATTTGATGATTTAAGCATGACTGATCTTGCCCTTATCGGACAATATTCAGAAAATAATTATAATGGGATGAACTGTGGTATCATGGATCAGTTTGCCAGTGCAATGGGCAAAAAAGATCATGCGATCTTCCTTGATACAAGCGATCTGAGTTATGAATATGCAAGTGTCAAATTGGAAGATGCCAAGATTGTGATCACAAATAGTAAAGTGAAACATAGTCTTGTAAGTTCTGCGTACAATGACAGGAGAAATGAGTGTGAGACTGCGTTAAAAGAACTTCAGAAAGTAATGGATGTTCCATCTCTTGGAGCACTTACAGAAGATGAATTTGAAGCGAAGAAAGATGCTATTCAGTCTGAGGTAAGGCAAAGACGGGCAAAACATGCGGTATATGAAAATCAGAGAACAATCAAAGCGGTAGAAGCTTTGAAGAACAATGATATTGAGCGGTTTGGAGCGCTAATGAATGCATCACATGTATCTTTGAGAGATGATTATGAAGTATCCTGTGAAGAAATTGATGTGCTTGTCGAACTGGCATGGAAGATTGAGGGAGTTGTCGGTTCAAGAATTACCGGAGGCGGATTTGGAGGCTGTACGGTTAGTATTGTGAAAAATG
>CAUCYJ010000267.1:0-3140 GCA_958446945.1 uncultured Lachnospiraceae bacterium
AGACTTGTGCGTGAACGTTTTGGTGTAAGAACTATTCTTGGTGTATCTAATATTTCATTTGGATTGCCAAATCGTCCGCAGCTTAATGCGGTATTTTATACAATGGCGCTGCAGCAGGGATTAAGTGCCGGAATTATCAATCCTTCTTCTGCAGCTATGATGCAGTCATATGATTCCTATCGGGCGCTGATGAACCAGGATGAAAATTTTGAAACTTATATTTGTCGGTATGGACAGCAGGAAATATGTCTATGAATTTAAAAAATGCAATCGAAAAAGGATTGAAACAAGAAGCTGCTCTGGCAACAAAAGCATTGCTTTCCAGGGGAGAAGATGCGCTTTCTGTGATTCATACTTATTTAATTCCTGCGTTGGACGAAGTTGGAAAAGGGTTTGAATCTGGAACTATTTTTCTGCCGCAGCTATTAATGAGTGCAGAAACAGCAAAGATATCATTTGAAATTTTAAAAGAGACAATGCAAAATAACGGCTTTTCACAAGAGGAGAAAGAGAAGATTATTCTTGCGACAGTAAAAGGAGATATTCATGATATAGGGAAAAATATTGTGAAAGTGCTGTTGGAGAATTATGGTTTTGATGTGCTGGATCTTGGAAAAGATGTTTCGCCGGAGCGGATTGTGGAAACAGCGATGAAAGAAGATATCCGTCTTGTGGGACTTAGCGCGCTTATGACAACGACCGTTTCCAGTATGGAAGAGACAATACGGCTTCTACGTAAAAATAAACCGGATTGTCGGGTTATGGTAGGAGGAGCAGTGCTGAATCAAGAGTATGCAGATATGATTGGAGCAGATTTTTATGGAAAAGATGCAATGCAGTCAGTCTATTATGCAAAGGAAGTTTTTCAAAAATAATTGTTTTGTATTTTTTGAAGTACTTTCAGTTTTTTAGTTGCTCCAAGAAGAGAATTCGTGTATGATGATTGTAGAAAAAATAACAATCTTAGATTCGGTAATAACAACCGATGCTGTGAGTGATGAGGAGGACAATTCATGAGAGGATTAGATACACCGGTACGCGAAATGCGCCGGAAGGTTTTTGAAGAAATTGCGCGTGTGGCTTACCATTCAACACCGGAGAGACTAAACGCAGATATCGAAGCTATCCCATACCGTCTGGTAAATGAAGATACGGAAAATTACAGAGAGAGAGTCTATCGAATCCGTTCCATGGTAAGTGAGCAGGTGCGTCTGGCAATGGGGATGTCTCTGCGCCCGGAAGATAAGCCGGTTCATCTCACAGCAGGGATTGAAGAGAGTAATATTTCAGACAAATACTATGAACCGCCGTTGATGCAGGTGATTCCTTCTGCATGTTCTGCCTGTGAAGAGAATAAATATGAAGTAAGTAATCAGTGTAAAGGCTGCTTTGCCCATCCTTGCAAAGAAGTTTGCCCGAAAGGAGCAATTTCGATGGTCAATGGAAAGTCCTACATCGACCAGTCAAAATGTATTAAATGTGGAAAATGTAAGGCGCACTGTCCGTATGATGCTATCGCAAAGAAACAGCGTCCATGTCAAAGAGCGTGCGGAGTGAATGCAATTAGTTCAGATGTGTTTGGACGTGCCCATATTGATACAGATAAATGTGTTTCCTGTGGGATGTGTATGGTAAGTTGTCCGTTCGGAGCAATTTCTGATAAATCTCAGATTTTTCAGTTGATTCGTTGTCTGAAAGAGGGCGGTGAAGTTGTTGCGGAAATTGCACCGGCATTTGTTGGACAGTTTGGACCGTATATTAATCCGAGAAATATTAAAGCAGCATTGCAGGAGCTGGGATTTTCTCAGGTGTATGAAGTAGCTTTAGGAGCAGACATTGGTGCGATTTCAGAAGCGCATCACTATGTAAATGAAGTTGTAACAGGAAATCTTCCGTTTCTTTTGACATCTTGCTGTCCATCGTGGTCAATGTTGACAAAGAAATATTTTCCGGATCTTGTGGACAGGGTATCTCAGGAGCTGACGCCGATGGTAGCTACGGCGCGAACGATTAAGCAGGAGCATCCAAATGCAAAAGTTGTATTTATTGGCCCGTGTGCGGCAAAAAAACTAGAAGCAATGCGAACTACTGTCCGGAGTGATGTAGATTTTGTCATTACATTTGAAGAGCTGCAGGCAATGTTTGATGCGAAAGATATTGACCTCTCACAGTTTGAAGCAGAATCTTCTTTCCATGACGCTACAGGAGCTGGGCGCGGATATGCAGCAGCAGGAGGTGTTGCGGCTGCAATCGAAAAATGTATTAATGAATACTATCCGGACGTAGAAGTGCATATTGAACATGCAGAAGGACTGGCAGAGTGCAAAAAAGTACTTGCTCTTGCAAAAGCAGGTAAAATGAATGGCTGTTTGATTGAAGGAATGGCTTGTCCGGGAGGCTGCATTGGTGGCGCCGGAACCAATATTGAAATTCCAAAGGCGAAAAAAGCATTGAAAGATTTTGTTTCGAGATCTTCTAAACAGCTTCCTGCAAAAGAACTGGAAGAAATTGAACTAAAATAATTGTAAACAAATAGAAACACATCCGAGCCGGATCTTAAAAGGAAGTTTAGCTGCGGATGTGTTTTTTATTTATCCAGAAGATCATCTATTAAATTCAGAATATGTTCCTGCTGTTTTCCGGTCAAACCGGTAAATTTGTCGGCAAGTTCTTTTGAAAGGAAAGGATTTTCTACTGTTTCATCAAAAAAATCCTTTGGATGAACATTTAGAAAATCACAGATATAGAAAAAAGAAGTCATAGAAGGAAGTGCTTTCTGATTCTCTATTTTATTAATGTAACTTTCGCTTTGACCAAGTGAAAGGCTCATATCCCGGGCAGAGATGCCTTGTTCTATTCTTAGCTGTGACAACCTTTTGTAAAATAGGGCTAAATGATCCATTTGAATGCTCCTTTCAAATTTATTTAGAAAAATATTCCATATTTTTTTGTTTCATTAGAATTATAATCCTTGAAAAGAAGAAAATAGAGAATTTTATACTTGAAATTTATAAAAATAGAGAATTTTATTATCTACTGGCGAAAATAAGAGGTTATAGAAATCTTATATGATTGGAAGAATGTAAAAAAATAAATAAATTAAAAAAAGAGTTGATTTTTTGAAAAAAATGTGTTAAATT
>CAUCYJ010000268.1:0-3121 GCA_958446945.1 uncultured Lachnospiraceae bacterium
AGCGTGTTTTAGGCATTGACTGCGGAGATGATGAAAAAGAAATTGGAATAGAACAAGTTGAAGAAACAATTCAGCATATTATTTACTATTTTGAAATGAAGAAGCTTATACTTGAGCATTGCATTATATGAATTTCAGTCATCGAGAGGAATGGCAGAATATTGGAGAAATTGTAAGAATGGAAATTAGAAAATATCAACCATCAGATTGTAAAACATTGACAGAGCTGTTTTATCATACAGTACATACTGTTAATGCAAAGGATTATACAGAAGAACAGTTAAATGTCTGGGCAACAAAACAGATGGATTTAGAAAAAATGGAACGCAACAGCTATCTGTGATCAATTGGAACAGGCAGTTGAGGGAAGTATAACAACACATGCATCTATTACAGCAAAACCTTTTTTTGAAAAGAGAGGCTATCAAGTTGCAAAGGAACAACAGGTAGATAGGCAGGGAATTTTTCTTACAAATTATGTTATGATAAAGGAATGATAATGTTCAGGGATCAGAAGTTGCTGTAGGGATTATAGAGAAACTGATGAGTTATTGAAGAAGAGAGTGACAGAGAGATGGCAATTATATTGATTATTGATGATGATTTACATATCGGAAATGTACTTGAGGAAACACTTACCAACGAAGGGTATGGTGTTGTTCGTGCGTATTCCGGGACGGAGGCGGTACTTTTGTTTTCACAAACAAAGCCGGATCTTGTACTTCTTGATTTAATGCTGCCGGGGTTAAGCGGTGAGGAAGTTTTAACACATATGAAAGGGATTCCTGTAATTGTTATGAGCGCAAAGGTTGATGTGGAACATAAGGTTGATCTTTTGCTCGGAGGAGCAGTTGATTATGTCACAAAGCCTTTTCATACAAAAGAATTACTGGCTCGTATTGCTGTACATCTTCGTACGTTTGAGACGCTTGGCAAGGCGGGGATTTTGACTTTTGAAGAAATCGAACTTGATATTGATACGCACATAGTAAAGATAAAAAATGCGGAAATAAAACTGACAAGAACAGAGTATGCTATTTTGAAACTTCTAATGCAAAATCCGACACAAGTCATTTCCAAATCACAGCTTCTTGATCGTATCAGCGAAGATACACCGGATTGTACGGAAAGCTCACTAAAAACACATATAAGTAATCTCCGCAAAAAGCTTCGTGAGGTAAGTGGAAAAGAGTATGTGGAAGCAGTTTGGGGGATTGGCTTTAAAATGAAAACAGAATAAAAATCTTTACTATTTCTGAACTGTTTTCTTAACCGTTTTCTGAACCATTTTACGATAGAATGGCATCATCAAATACAAGGAGGTAAAACTTATATGGAGTATGTTCTTAAAACCAATGCTTTATGTAAAAGCTACAAGCATTTTAAAGCATTGAATGGACTTACGATGAATGTTCCGAAAGGAGCAATCTATGGTTTGGTGGGGAAAAACGGTGCCGGAAAGACAACTTTCATTCGTTTGATCTGTGGGCTGCAAAATCCTACATCGGGAGAGTATTCTTTATATGGTATAAAAAACTCAGAAAAGGAAATTTTAAAATCTCGCAGAAGAATGGGGGCTGTGGTTGAAACACCCTCTATTTATTTAGATTTAACAGCAGCAGAGAACCTGAAGGAACAGTATCGGATTCTTGGAATTCCTTCTTATGACAGCATTCCGAAACTGTTGAAATTAGTAGGTCTTGAAAATACAGGAAATAAAAAGGCTAAAAATTTTTCACTTGGTATGCGACAGAGATTGGGGATTGCGATTGCTCTGGCAGGCGATCCTGATTTCCTGGTGTTAGATGAGCCGGTGAATGGTCTTGATCCACAAGGAATCATAGAGATGCGCGAGTTAATTTTAAAATTGAACCGTGAACATCAAATTACGGTATTGATTTCAAGTCATATTCTTGATGAGCTGTCTCGCCTTGCGACACATTATGGATTTCTTGACAATGGAAGAATGGTTAAGGAAATCAGTGCGGAAGAATTAGAAGCGTCCTGTCGTAAGTGTGTCCGCCTTGAGGTAACCAATGTAAAAGCGCTTGTCCGTGTTTTGGATGAAATGAAGATTGATTATAATATGATCTCCGATCATGCAGCTGATGTATTTGCAAAAATCAATGTTTCCAAACTGACTATGGCTTTGTCAAAAGAAAACTGCGAAGTGATTTCTATGCAGGAACGAGATGAAAGTTTGGAAAGTTATTATGTTGGTTTAGTGGGAGGGAAAGAGAATGAGTAAATTATTATCGGCAAACGCTATCCGCTTGAAAAAAGATAGATTTTTTTGGATAGGTATGATTTTTATGTTGGCGGCAGGGATAAGTTTCCCGATAATGAAATATATAGATATGCGCCAGACACAGATAATTAATCATATTGATAACGGTTTTTTTGTCTGCGCTCTTTTTATCAGTATTGTAATGGCTGTGTTCTGCAGTTTGTTCATTGGCACAGAATATAGTGACGGAACAATCCGAAATAAAGTAATCGTTGGTCAGAAAAGAGTTTCAATTTATTTGGCAAATCTTATTACTTGTTCGGCAGTAAGTATAGTTATGTGTGCGATGTTTTTCATTCCGCATCTTTCTATCGGAATACCGCTGCTTGGTTTTTTTGAAATGAATACGAAAATGGTTTTGCTATTTGTAATAACCGTATTTATGCTTGCAATTGTATTTACATCGATTTTCACTTTAATTTCGATGCTAAATCATAACAAAGCAGTTACAGCGATTATCTGTATTTTATTAGCGTTTCTGTTTTTAATAATTGGGGCACAATTAAATAAAATGTTGAGTGAACCGGAAACAAATATGGCTATGGCCATGACAGAGAATGGACTGGAATATCAGGAACTTCCTAATGCTAAATTCCTTGATGAAGGAGAGCGTAAAACGGTTCAATTCTTTTATGATTTTCTTCCTGGTGGTCAAGTAGTACAGTGTACTTCGTTAGAGGCTGAAAATCTATCAGTATTACCGGTCTATTCATTGGGAATCAGCATTTTAACAACAGGGGCAGGAGTGTTTTTCTTCCAAAAGAAAGAACTAAGATAAGGAGCATATTATGGAAGTTTGGTTGTTAGTCGTTATCGTCATTTTGCTAATCATTA
>CAUCYJ010000269.1:0-2942 GCA_958446945.1 uncultured Lachnospiraceae bacterium
ACCTGCCATGGGCTACTCACTCATTTCGCTTCAACTGAAACTTTATGGTAGACACCTTCATAACCACTCACCAACAAAGTGTTATGTCTTATTGTCATAACTCGCTGTCGCACTTCTCCATTTTTCAAAGTGTTGACCCTTATTGTCATAACCTGTACACCAACTTACTTTGTTAAAACTGTACAAGTTCATATCTTCCTTTTATTGCAACATGAACAATCATCTGCCCCTCACTACCTCTAATTCTCCAGAAAAATGCAGTTATCATGTCCGTCTTTTCTCTGCAATAAACTTTTCCAGAAAAATAGATTTTGGGCTTTTCAACACTTTCAACCTCCACCTCTAATTCTTCGGAAAAATGAAGGTATCATGTCACTACCTTGCTCTGCAATAAAACAGGCTCGCAGTAAGACAGATATTTACTACAACAAAGTCCGCACACTATACGCTCTTTTGCATACAATGTGCGGACATGTTATTTTTTAATAATTAAATATTTTCAAAACTTCCGAAGTTTCTCACACCGATCCTTCCCTCTTCAACACCGTCATCACCGTCTTAAACAGTATCTTAATATCCAGCCCAAAATTCCAATTACTGATATATTCTGTATCCAGTCTTACAACTTCTTCGAAGTCTGTAATATCACTTCTTCCGCTTACCTGCCACATACCGGTAATTCCCGGTTTGATGGCAATTCTGGCTCTGTGATGCAGTTCATATTTCAGTAATTCATCCTGTAATATCGGTCTGGTACCCACAAGACTCATGCTCCCATTTAGTACATTCCAGAATTGTGGAAATTCATCAAGAGATGTTTTCCTGATAAATTCGCCGATTCCGGTTTTTCTGGTTCCGTCCGGCAAAATCTTATTTCCGATTACTCGGGGATCGAAATCGAGTTTGAACATACGTCCATCACTCATTTTGTTCTGAGCCATCAATTCTGCTTTCCGTTCTTCTGCATCCATATACATACTCCGGAATTTGTACATCTTAAATGGCTTTCCGTTTTTTCCAATCCTTGTCTGTGAGAAGAAAATCGGACCCGGAGAACTGATGTAGATAGCCGGTGCTATAAAAATAAAAATAACTCCTGTCAGGAAGCAGCCCACCAGTCCCCCCAGAATATCCAATACTCTTTTGGCAAGTGCCTGTCTGTCTGTGGCATAGTTCATGGTAGTTGTCAGAACTGTATATCCGCCAATTGCCTCCACAAATTGTTTCTGTCCGGGAGTACTTCTGACTTTTGCCAGGTTTACATGGACCGGCATTCCCATTTCCAGCAACTCTTCTATCAGCTCCTGAGGATATGGATATGTTTCATCCACATTTACAAAGACCTCATCTACCCACTGCTGACAGATAAAGGATGGTGCGTTATTTAAGTCTGCTACTACCGGGACTCCTGCTATTTCTTTCCCTGTCATATCTTTATCAATGAGTATCAGACCATTGATGTTGTAGCGGTTATAATTGTGTTCTTTTACATTTTGGATTACTTTTGATGCAAGGTCATAATTGGTTACAATGTAGAGAGAATGCTCTCCACCTTCTGCCATTTTATGCAGCAGACGTTTTTTCCATATTATTCTTGTACAATAGGATAAAAGCACATAGAAAATTCCCATAAGATAAAGGATTATTCTTGAAAAGGTATGTCCGCCACTGACAGTAAACAGGTACAGACCACTTGCCAGTTCGATCAGGATCATCTGCCGGATAACAGAGCGCAGCTCCTGATAACGTCCTCTTCTCAGAACTCCTTTATAAGATTCAAACAAAATGATCAGGAACAGATCCACCAATATGACAAATATCATCACATTGCGATAAATTCCCAGTGTAAACAGGTTCCTGACAGAACCGTTTCGAATCAGATACGCCAGTATTAAAGCCATAAATAAACACACAAGATCAATTAATATGAAATCTTTGTGTTTATACCATCCTCTTGATTTTTTCCTGTACATACGTTTTCCTAACCTCTCCTTCTTTTTTATTCAAAAAGGCATATTTACAGAATCGTTTTCCTGTAAATATGCCATCATTTTTTATTATTCTTTTCTTATAATTTCCAATCCCACCTTCATTTCTACTGTTCTTCCGAACATTTCTATTTCCAGATATGCTGTTCTTTTATGTCGGTCTATCCTGCGGATATTTCCTTCCATTCCCATCAGAGGACCTGCCAGAATCTGCACTCTGTCATTCTCGATAATGCCGGAAGATATCTCTACAAGCTGTTTGTCTGTGCCTATTTTCATAAGCAAATCTATTTCTTCCTGAACCAGTGGGACGATCTCATCGCCGGTTCCGATCAGCTTCGTCAGTCCGATGACTTTCCTGAGTCCATTTACCAGTTTTTCCTGATTTTCGGCAATTAAAAAGACATACCCGGGAAAGAGGATTCTTTCCTGGATATGCCATTCGCCCTGAAATCGTTTCTTCTGTTGGTAATATGGGATAAAGCAGCGTTCTAAGACATTGCTGCTTATTAACCGCTGACACTGACAGCGGATGTTTTCTTCGGTGCCTGTGCGCACCTGCATCACATACCACATTGGATATCTTACCTCCGTATTCTGGGTATGCTTCGCCATTCTGCCTGTGTTTCAAGGCAGACTCATACTTCAAGATATGTATTATCCATATCTTCAAACGCGGCAAAGCGACGATTTAAAGACAAAAAGATTTACGTTGTGTTTTATTATAACTACATCAATAAAAAAATGCAACATATTTCTACAAAAAAACAGCCGCCATCTCTGGCGACTGCGTTCTGATTCCGAATTATTGATTATTTCGCGTCTGCGATTACCATGAAGAAATCTCCATCGTTTAAGTTAACAGTAAGAGTTTTTCCCTCTTTGTCAATATTAACCGGATCAATGACTACAAACTTCTTTGTGCCGTCTTTGCTGTAGACCCAAAGCTGAATA
>CAUCYJ010000270.1:0-2941 GCA_958446945.1 uncultured Lachnospiraceae bacterium
GTGGGATTCGCAGATCAGATCATTGAATTCTGCGGATCGAGTGAGGATACTCATGCCATGGCGGCGAGATACTACCGGATCATCATGGGTGGCATGATCTTCAACGTATTGTCCATGGGAATCAATGCGGCACAGCGCGGCGCGGGCAATACGATGATTGCCCTTAGGACGAACCTGATCTCCAATCTGGTGAATATCTGCGGCATCCTATATTTTCGGATTTCCCCTGGGACTGAGAATGACCGGTATCTGGATGGGTATTCTGGCGGATCAGGTATCCAGATTCCTGTTCGCGTCGATTCGGTTCCGACAGGGAAAAAGGGTGACAATTAAGATTTAATGAGCGCAGGTAATGAGCTTATGATAATAACAAAACTCCCGGAGCAATATCGCACCGGGAGTTCTTGCTTTCAAATAACATGCAATGATTCACTGTGAGTTCTATTTCGTCTTCAATGTCTTTTTCATAGCAGTGAAAGTCTCTGCACTGATCACATGCTCAATCCGGCAGGCATCCTCGGCAGCCACGGTGGGATCCACGCCGATGGAGGTCAGCCAGTCCGTGAGGAATGTGTGACGCTCGTAGATTTTCTCTGCGATTTCCCGCCCCTTATCCAGCAGGGTGATGTAGCCTTCCTTGTCCATTTCAATATATTCCCCATTGCGGAGATTCTTCATAGCGACACTGACGCTGGGCTTGGACACACCCAGATCGTTGGCAATATCAATGGAACGGACAACGCCGTTCTTTTTCTTCAGCACTAAGATCGTTTCCAGATAATTCTCAGCAGATTCCTGTATTTTCATGTAATGACCATACCCTTCCCATACATAGCATTTTGAACCGAAATACCTGCTTTACATGTGGAAACTTAACCATCCGCAGGCATTACAATAAGAATAGCAGAAAAGGGTAGGAAATGCAAGATTTCAACTTAATGAGAAAAAATATCAATAAAGAAGAGAAAAAAAGCATTATGAATTACGTTGAAGAAGCAACGTTAAAAATCTATAAAAACGATACGTAATGTTTGTTTATTTTATCTAAAAAATATTATTTTAAATAAAAATAATTGACATTCAAAAATAGGAGAATATAATATAGTTAACCGGTTAACAAAACATATTAAAACTGTATGAAAAGAGAAAGTATGAAAAACAGAGTAACCATCAGGGATGTTGCAGCAGCATCAAACGTATCAGTAGCGACAGTGTCCTATGTATTAAACGGAAAGAAAAAAGTATCCGAAGAAACGAAACAAAAGATTCTGACAGTAATCGATGAGCTAGGATTCGTGCCGGATTTGAATGCACGAGGATTAACTGTAAAAGATACTAAATTGTTGGGAGTAGTCGTTCCACAGACAGAGCCAGGTAGTAAGCTGATGTTTCATAATATTTTTTACAGTGAATTACTGGGTAGCATAGAGTATGCTGCAAGACAGAGAGGATACCATGTAATTATCTCAGCTACCGATGTAACTGAAGATTATCTTCAGCTGATCCAGGAACGAAATTTGGCTGGAGTTATTATTATTGGTACTTATCAGAATCAGTTTTTTAGTGAATTAAAAACATTGGATGTACCGGTAGTGTTAATTGATAGTTATTGTAAATATGACTATTTTCATAAACTAAGAATTGATGATGAGAATTGCTCTAATCTGGCTACAGAATTTGTGATTCAGCAGGGACATAAAAAAATTGCATTGGTGACAGGACATCTTCAGGAAGATGGTGTTATGCAGAAGCGATATAGAGGTTTTTTGAAAGCTATTGAACAAAATGGACTGGAATTTCAAAAAGAAAATCTTTATGAAGCGACGGTTGATTATGAAAGCGGAGTAAATGCTGCAAAATGGTTCGTAGATAATAAGGCAGATATTACAGCAGTGGTAGCGACAGCGGATGTCCTCGCAATTGGGCTGATGAAGGGGTTTTATGAACAAGGTGTTCAGGTGCCTGAAGATATATCCATTATAGGATTTGATGATCTGGATATTTCCAAGTATACGACGCCCGGGCTCACTACGGTAAAACAACCTATTTCAGCTAAGGGAGAAAGAGCTGTTGAAATATTGATCGAAAACATTGAAAATCCCCAGATGGAAAAAGTGGAAGAAGTATTTCCTGTAAAACTAATTGAAAGGCAAAGTGTAAGAAAAAGAACGGAGATATTATGATTTTAGAAACGATAAAAGATCAGGAATATCATAAAAAAATATTACTGGCAAATAATTCCTATGCAGAGATAGAACGCAAAGAAGGTACACAATTAATCATTAATGTGGATTATAAAGGTGTATATGGTCTGGGCGAGAAATTCGACGCAGTGAATCAGAAAGGAAAGACAGTAGAGACACAGGTTATAGAAAAATTCTGTAATCAGGGAAATATCAGTTACTGCGTGACTCCTTTTTTCGTGACAGATTCGGGACTGGGTATTTACATTGAGACAAAGAAGAAAACGACAATTACGCTTGATCATGCAATTCGATGTCAGATACCGAGCGAATCCAAAGTCTATGTATTTACGGGTACAATAGGTGAGGTTATTCGTGATTATACCGGTTTGTTTAAAAGACCGCAAATACCACCCCGTTATGCATTTGGAATATGGGCATCAGCCAATCATTGGAATTCTGAAGCAGATGTAGACAGATTGCTGGAGGAATTGGAAAAATATCATTTTCCGGCCAGTGTTATTGTATTGGAAGCATGGAGTGATGAAGCAACTTTCTATATTTGGAACGGAGCTACCTATTCACCGAAGAGGTCGGCAGAAGGTTTTTCCTATGATGATTTTGATTTTAGCAATAGTAAATACTGGAAAAACCCGAAACGCATGATCGAGAGGCTTCATGAAAAAGGGAAAAAGCTAGTGCTTTGGCAAATTCCTGTTTTTAAAGGAATGGAACCGGGAAGAGTATCGGAACAGCTT
>CAUCYJ010000271.1:0-2939 GCA_958446945.1 uncultured Lachnospiraceae bacterium
TAAGAATTCCAGTTTTCTTTTCTGGTGTTTATTTTTATCTGTTCACAGACGTATTTCAGAATCCAGAAAATATCATCAACGCTTTTTCCTGTGCGTTCTTTGATCCATTCAGGAGTAACAGATACTATGTTATGCGCTGCTACATTTCTCACATTCTGCTCTATATTTACCAGTTCCTGTATTCTCTGCACCATTAACGTATCTGTACATTTCTTCTGGATAATTTCCAGTAGATGAGCAGAATATACCGGCCCATATCTGAATGGATAAAATTTTTGATTTAAAATATCCAGTATTTCACCGACAAGTCTGTTTTTGTCCCAGATTCTTTGATTATTTCGCTTATAATATCTGGTAATGTCAATATCACATGACTGTTCCAATACTATTTCAAGCAAATCTACACCTAACGGAGTAATCGCCCTGATAAAATCAGCATATTCTCCCCGTTTTACCTTTAAATCCAGAGCCAGCATATATTCAAACAGGACTTTCTTTTCATTTTCTCCGCGTACTGCAGTAATAATCCCATTATTTTCCGGCAAAACCCTGTTCATCCTTGTCCAGTCCAGAAGCGAACGGGCATCTGCAGTTTCCAGCCACTGATATGCAACAGGACTTAAATCTTCTTTTATTTCTTTTCCCACAGCTAAAGCAGCATGATAATCATAGGCAAGTAAATGCTTCTTTATCATATCAATTTTCAAAAGACGCATTAAATTCAGACATTTTACTTCCTGGCATCTGTTTTCTGCGGTTTCTTCATTGTCCATATTTAATTCCCAGTTGGCATCAACATCATACTCGTCCCGTTCTTCATGTTCTAAATTACTTTTCTTTTGTGGCGTTGAGACCTGAATTGGTAAAAATCTGTACTCAGACAGCGTTGCCATAACCAGCAATGCGCTCTTCATTGCAGGAGTTCCGGAAGCCATATTTACCAGCAGAATATCTTCCGAGTCCTTTTGTTCTTCTATTTCTGCAATAATCCGATGAAACTCATTATAAAATATATCATACTGCTGAACATCTATCATATCTGAGTTCTCAATAATGTGAATCTCAAATTTGTGATGCAGAAACTCTCCAAGCAGCTCCAGGGTTTTTACATAACGGTTGTCCTTTTTATGATTCTCCATCATTTCCTTAGACAGATAAAGATATACAACATCCGGCTGATAATATCTGCATATGTGTATCATAGAGCCATCATATAAATATTTAATAGGATCTGTATTTCCAATTGGTGAAAATAAATATTTCCTTGCCATTTTTCTCCTCCGTTTTATCTATACATTTTTTAGTTAGATCAGAACAATCTCTTCATCAAATTCTGGCACTTCACCCCATGAAGTTACCTTGCCTTTTCCTGTTATTTTATATATTCGGACATTGTCCTCTGTTTTGTCAATATATCTCGGAATTTCTTCTATCAGTTTGTTATATCTCTGTGTTGTCAGCATTGCCTCAAAAGCTGACTTCTGAACACGTTTTCCATAACCGGACAAAAGTTTGGCAAGTTTTACCCTCTTACGATTATCTACAATATCGTAAATAATCAAAACAAATTCCTTATCTGATTCCAATTCATCAGATATCTGGAAATAATAATCTTCATCATCGTATGATAATTGGCTCATAAAGGCTTGCGTCTCCCTCCTCAATTGCTTTCGCCAGATGTTCCATCTGAAGAAAAATACCACGACGAAAGCTTACCGCGTAGTCTACATATTTTAAATATCTGACTTCTGTCTGAAATTTCCTCTCCAATTTATTTAAATACAGCTTTAAGCCATCCTTTGTTATATAGCATCCCGGTTCATCCATATTAAAATAGAAGTGATCTTTCAGGATTTCACGTCCATTAATCATACTCATCGCCGTAGCATCCACGATAATTGCCCGCCATTCTTCTATCATATCGCTGGCAAGAGTAGGATGCTTTTCCGCATCCCTGTGTATAAAACCAAAATATGGATTTAAGCCTTTCATTTCTATCTTGCAATAGACCTCATTCATCAATATTGAATATCCAAGGCTTATCATAGAATTAAATTCATCTCTTGGCGGACGGCGGTTTCTTCCCTGAAAAGTAAAATTTTCATCTATGCAGGCTGACAATCCTTTGAAATAATACTTTGCAGCCTGCCCTTCAAAACCAATCATCTCTTCTATTCTATCACAGGTCAATACTTTGTTTCTGCAGATAGCTAACATTTTTTGTTCTTCTTCCAGATTTAAACCTTTACTTTTCTCATACCTGTGCAGCACTACGCTTTGATTTTTAATTTTTGCACTTAAAATTTTCATAGCAAGTTCCACAGCAAAACCTGTGTCATAGAGTGCACATTGTTTTCTCTGACGTTCTACATTGACGTGACCTGTTGAGATTAATCTGCCAAAATATTTACCTCCTTTGGAAAAGTAACTTACAGGAATTCCTCTCTGCATACATTCTTCTGCACACTGTGTCGTCATCTGAGATTGCCCCATAATTGTAATTCCATCCAGAGATTCTATAGGAAGCATTCGTTTCGAACCATCTTTTTGTTTTACGGTACAGCAGTTACCTTCTATTCCTATTGTTGCACCACTGTCATTTACATATAAAAGACTCATGATATCACCTCTGTTTCTCTAGTGACAATTCACTTTATTGCCAAATGTAACTGTTTCTAAATTTGGATACGAATTTCGTCCCCTATCGGGGAGCTACGTTTCACAATAATGTTTGATGAATTCGACAAGACATTCGGTGGAGTGTTTCCGTCCCCTATCGGGGAGCTACATTTCTCAATTGCGACAAGAACGGGAAGAAAATTTGGGAAAATGACATGTTTCCGTCCCCTATCGGGGAGCTACATTTCTCAATATTATTACTGAACGTAATAAACGTGACTGGAAAAAAGTTTCCGTCCCCTATCGGGGAGCTACATTTC
>CAUCYJ010000272.1:0-2878 GCA_958446945.1 uncultured Lachnospiraceae bacterium
ACGGTTAAGAACGGCTGCTTCTATGGGAATCCCATATGTTGTTACACCTGGAGCATTGGAAATGATTAATCTTGGAAGTGAGGATACTCTTACGGAAGAGCAGAAACAAAGAGTTTTATATCATCATAGTCCCTCTTCTGTGAAAATGAGGGCGGATAAGCGGGATATGCGTCGGGCAGCGGATTTGTTTGCAGGGAGGTTAGCTGATAATAGCGGAAATGTTGCAGTTCTGATTGCTGAGAAAGGATTTTCTTCTGTCAATGCAGCCGGTCAGGTGTTCTATGATCCGGAGGCAGATCAAGCATTTATAGAAGAATTGAAGGACAAATCGGATAAAACTATTTTAATCAAAACGCTTGATTATCATCACAATGATCAAGAATTTGCAGATGAGTGTGTTAAGACGTTGTTAGATATCATTAGCAAGAAAAAGGAGCGATAGCATGATGATCAGTAAACAGCAGATTATAGAAGGATTACAGAAGAAAATAGAAGCCGGAGAGCCGATTATTGCAACAGCAGCAGGTGCGGGTTTGGTGGCAAGAGTCGAAGAAAAAAATGGCGCGGATTTAATCGTTGTTTACAACTCTGGACTGTATAGAATGAATGGTATTGCGTCAATTGCAGGGAATTTACCTATAGGAGATGCAAACCAGATTGTGTATGATATGGGTAAAAACCAGATTTTGCCAATGGTAGATCATACTCCGGTTGTTGCGGGTATTTATGGAGTCGATCCTACCAGAGACATGAGAAGATTCCTGACGGAACTGTGGAATATCGGATATCGATGTGTCATTAATTTTCCGACAATCGGAAAGCTTTCCGGCCCAATCCGGAAAGAACTGGAGCAGGTTGATTTGGGATTTGCTAAAGAAGTTGAACGACTGCAGCTGGCAGCAGAACTTGGATTTGTTACCCTCGCATATTGTTATAACCCTGAGGAGGCAGAGATTTTAGCCAAAGCTGATATTGATATTATCGTATCTCATGCAGGCCTGACGGCAGGTGGTGATGTAGGTGTTAAAATCGCTGCGCCAATTGATGTTGCGATTAGAAAAACAGAGGAAATTTTATCAGCTGCAAAGAAAACAAAACCGGATATTATTACTCTGTGCCATGGTGGTCCGATTGTTAGCCCAGAAGATGTTCAGAGAGTGCTGAAGGAAACTTGTGCAATGGGATTTGTAGCTGCATCGAGCATTGAAAGATTACCGGTTGAAAAAGGAATATCAGATACTTTAAAAGCATTGAAGAGTGTACGTAAATGAAAATGCGTCGATGGAAACCAGTAGTATTTTATGTTTCGCTGGCACTCGTATTGCTGGTTTCCTTTTTTGGAAAAAAACTGATTGGTGATAATCATTATGAGATTACCTTAGCTGCTGTTTTACTGTTTTTTTCAATACTTAACTGGATTTTAGAAACAGTATCGATTGCGGTTACTTCATTAACTTTGGTAGCACTTGTGCCCTTGAGCGGTATTATGAGCTTTTCAGATGCAATTGCAGGAAGTTTTGGAAATTCAATTTTTGCTTTCTTCCTAGGGGTGCTACTTTTGTCATTTGCATTTAAACACACAAATCTTGGCAGGTTGATTTCTGATATTATTTTTAAAATATTTGGAAGACAACCCAAGCGGGTTGTGCTGGGGATTATGCTGACTGGAGCACTTCTTGCCATGTGGGTAACAGAGGTTGCAGCTGCAGCAATTGTATTTCCGATTGCATTATCTATTTGGGATAAAGCTAAGGAACGCGATGACTATGCAGCAATAGGAAAAGCAGTGATGCTGGGAGTTGCTTGGGGATGTGCATTTGGAGGCGTTGCCACACCGATAGCAACCGGTGCAAACCTGATTGCAGTTAATTACTTGGAAACTTATTGCGGGATTAAGATTACATTTGGTCATTGGATGATGATTGGGATTCCGATTTGTTTCAGTTTGATTCTTGCAGGCTGGTGGATTTTGACGTTACCTTTAAAGAGCACTGTAGAATTGGGAACGGATAGTGAAGCGATTGAATTTGGAAGAAAGGAGAGAAAGCTTTCAGTGATCTTCGCCGTTGCAATTCTAGGTTGGATTTTTGGAGATAAAATTGGACTTGGAAGTCATCAGGTAGCAATTATTTCGGCGATTGCATTGTTTTTACCGGGTATTGAAGTAATCGACTGGAAGACAGGAATCACAAATATCAGTTGGAATTCGATCTTTTTGATTTCAGCAGGTGTTTTGATTGGCGATGTTCTGTATTCCTCCGGTTTAGCGGAAAAGATGGCAAATATATTTTTTGTTCCATCCTTACTTGAAAATGGTATTTTGATAAGAGATATCTATATTGTTATTTCTGTATCTATTTTAAAAATATTATTCTCAAGTAATACTGTTTCAGGAGTAGTGTTGGTGCCGATCATGCTCTCGGTAGCGGCTGCAAATAGCCTTTCTCCCTGGGGATTGGTTGCGCCGTGTATTTTTTCATCAGCATTGTCCCTCATTGTGGTTTCATCCAGCCCAGTGAATGTTATTCCGTATTCTTCAAAAGCATTTTCTCCGAAGGATATGGCCTTGTATGGGATTGTTATGACAATTATGACTTCGCTGATTATCGGTGTATGGCTAACGGTTTTTTGGGTGAATTAATTAAAGTTTTCTAATATGCACAACTGTACGGAACGTTTTGTTCTGATATGACCGTTGTGCTTGTTTGATCTTAGAGAGAGGGGGGAGGACAAAAATCTGGACTCCCTATAGGGCTCCGAAAGGAGCAGAACCTGTATGTATTCACAGGACAAAATTAACATTGCATTGCAGGTTTACCATCAATGCGAATCCGTGACGGTAACCATCAACGTACTAAAAAAAACGCCGGCATCGACA
>CAUCYJ010000273.1:0-2853 GCA_958446945.1 uncultured Lachnospiraceae bacterium
ATAATTGTAATACCGCCAGAACATCTTCCATTTCAACACTGATCATTCTCTTTTTTCCTCCTTTGACTCTCTCGCCTTTTTCAGGTATCATTTCCTGTTGACATTACTATAACATGGTTATTATTTCGTGCCGTTTTTGGCACAAGATGCAGCAAATATGGCACAAAATACTAAAAAAGGTCCACCGGACCTGTCGTATGCTTGGCAACAAAAATACCCAGAGCATTACAATACTCTGGGTAAAAGAATCTTTAATTCAAACCAGTTCTGCTGTACTCCAAATACTACAGAACCATCATATTTTTCTACAGCTTTACGAATACTCTTCAATCCAAAACCATGGTTTTTACTATCCTTTTTTGTTGTTGTAATCAGATTCTCTTCATTTTTGGAAATTTCTGCTTCACAATAATTCTCTATCTTGATGAACACAAATCCTTTTTGAGCGGATACTGTCAGATGGATCAGTCTTTTTTCCGGATCTGGAATTAAAATTACATGTTCAATCGCATTATCCAAAGCATTTCCAAATATAGAACATATATCTGTTACATGCATATGATCCAATAATTTTCCATCTGCCACACAGGTAATCTGTATATGATTTTTTCGACAATGGAAAATCTTAGCTGCCAAAATCGTATCAAGTACCTGATTCCCCGTTCTGCTTATATTCTCAAAAGCAGCGATTTCCTTTTCCATGGAATCAATCCATTTTTTTCGTTTCTCTTCATCTGATTCCGCGCGAAGTCCCGTTATCTGGTGTTTCAGATCATGGTATTTCATTTGTATGAGATCCAGGCTGTCCTGATAATTTCGGTATTGATCATACTGGCTTTTCAGCATCACGTTCATTACTGAAAGTTCTTTCTCGGCAACATACTCACTGATCCTGCTCTGATAAGCATGCAGGATTGCAATTCCTCCAAAATCGATCAGTGTTCTGATAGAAAAAATATCTGCACGTTCTCTGCTCGCAAATGGTGCATTTTCATTTAAAAAGCTCAGATTACTAAAAGCAAAGATTGCAACAGCCATGATTGCCGCCGCTACTACTTCCTTTACTGTCATCTGTTCAAGATAATTCTGCTTCAGAAGATCTTTTTCTAAATAAATATCAATAGTAAAGCAGCCTCCAAAAACAACCATCGTAATCAGAATTTCAACCCCGAGGCTCTGATTCCCCCATGCCTGTACAATAGATACCATCTGCCACTGCAGCGAAGCTGCAAACTCTGCAAGAACAAATGCACGGGCACAGCAATAAGCCGCTCCCAGAGGCTTCATATTTCCTCCGACCATAAGAAATCCATACATCATACCTGCAGCGATCATCATACAGGGAATCCACAAAATTTCAGTTACGCTGCCTGTCAAAGTCAGAAAAATACTCTGCATTGCCAACATGAAAAGACTGCCTATAAGAAAATGTACAGATTTCATGTTTTCTTTTTTTAGGATATAAAGATAAACCAGACATGATCCCCACTCTGCTATTGCCGTATAAATTCTTGGAATATCCTGATATAACATAGTATCCTCCATTTCGCATGAAATCATTCCATATTGAGGTTTTGCAGAAGCAGATTCATGAATTCTTTTTTTCTGGTTCTGCTGACAGGTATATGTACATTATGAATCACACAATCAGAACCAACAAATCCCTCTACATGATTCATATTTACCAGATATCCCTTTGCACATCGAAAAAAATTGTGTACCGCAAGTTTTTCTTCGAGTTCTTTCATCGTAATTCTTGAACAATAATCTCCTCTCGAAGTATGATAAATTACATTATGTCTCTGCCCCTCAATAAAATAGATATCTGCTATATTTATCTTTACAACTCCTTCCCCAATCGGAATCGTAAGAAATTCTTTAACCTCAGAGCGCATACGTCCAACTGCTTTATCCAGTTTCTGTGAAAAAGAAAAGTACTCAACTGGTTTTACTACATAATCCATTGCATCAACTTCATATCCACGTACTGCATATTGAATCATATTTGTAATAAACATAATAATTACTTTCTGATCCATCTGACGGATTTTTTCTGCTGCTGTCATACCGTCCATGAACCGCATCTGAATATCCATCAGAATAATGTCAAAACCGCCACTGTAATTCTCAGTGATATCTTCTCCATCACCAAATACCGTAACCTTTATTGATCTTCCCCTTTCCGTTTGATATTTCCGGATATACTCTGTTAATTGTTTTACGTAAATTTCTTCATCTTCCACAATTGCATTCTTTGCAACTGTTCAATCACACAATATTGTTCCAGATTTTTATTATTATTTTATAAATAACTTTTATTTCAGTATATCACTGCTTCTTTCTTGCGTTAAGTGGATGTAATATTACAAATTACATCTGTGTAATCTGGTTTTCTTTTATCATATATCCGCAGTTATCGCATACACTTTCGCCAACTGTTTTTCCATCTCTCACAAATACTTCTATATCTGCACTACATTTCGGACATTTAACTTCTTTAATTGAAGTCATGCTTCTGGCATCCATACATCCTGAAAAAAATCCCATTTTTTCACCTTTTTCCTGTATATATTCTATTATTTTCTTAACCTAATTTTTCTTTTATTTTTTTATCTCATCTACTGCTGTCTGGCTGAAATCATAAAGAGAACCTCCCTCTCTCACAGTCCTAGCTTCTTTACAATTTCTCCCAGTGCACTTCTGACCGGAGAATCTTTCGGAAGCTGTATAATCGGCTTTCCATCACAGTCATACTGATAAACCTGGTTATCATGAGGCACCACTCCCAGCAGCTCCAGTCCCTGATTTCGGATTTCTTCCAGAGTTCCGGCATCCAGTTTTCCATCCGGAACA
>CAUCYJ010000274.1:0-2791 GCA_958446945.1 uncultured Lachnospiraceae bacterium
CTGTATCATACTGAAAGACAGTTCCCGGATCATGGGGTAATTTATATGTAAAATAATGTGTGATCCAGGAATCTGTCACTCCACGAAAACAGGTGCTTAATCTGCAGGAATTTGCTGCCATTGTTAACAGATTACGAACTGTCAGCTGATCGATTCGTTTATCATATTCTTCCGGCAAATACTCTTTAAAATAATCTATCACCAGATCATCCAGATGTAATTTTCCCTCGTCGATTGCAATCCCTACTGCAATACTGTTCATACTTTTCGAAAATGAATGAAGCATCTGCATAGGTTCTTCCGTATATGGTTGAATGCATTTTGAAAAAATCACATCGTTATCGCATACTACAGATATAGAATGAATATCTTCGACAAATGTCTCCAGTTCCTGTACCATACATAACAGATTATCTGAAGATATTCCATAGGCTTCTGGTTTATTTTTTATCATTTTGTGCTCCTTCTTTTAATATTATTGTATTAAATTCTTTTCAAACATTCACGTGAAGTATTTTCTACTATACTATCACAAGTTGTTTCTGGAAACAATTGATAGAATCGTCAAAAATTAATGTTCTGTTTTGGTAGAATTAAACAATTTATTTGTTTTGTTTTATGAATCATTTGATTCTTTTTCGAATTATAACATTCTCCATTGAATTAAAAAAATTTTTTTGCTATACTTGTCATATGATATTTTATTTATGGAGGTTACAATGAGCCTGGATCAACTAATCTATGAAAAAATCCCTTCACTATCGGCAGGACAACGAAAAGTTGCAGAATATATTTTAAATAATAAAGATGAATTCAGCTATGCAACACTAGCTAAACTCAGTAAGGATATTTCTGTCAGTGAAACAACTGTTATTCGTTTTGCTTATTCTCTTGGCTTTGACAGTTTTTCTGCCATGCAGCAAAAACTTCGTGAAGAAATTCTTTCTGTACCACAGCGCAATGTAGAGGGACAAATTCAAAATCAGACATTTTATCAAAAAGTTTTTTCCAGAGAAACGCAGGCACTGCAAGACTGGATCTCACATATAGATGAAGAGCTTCTGGACAAGACCGTAGAAGCTCTTCTGAATGCAGATCATATTCTGGTAACCGGAGCACGCTCTTCTTATCATGCTGCCAACTGGTTTGGGAATCGTCTGAACCTTTTACTTGGTAATACTCACATTATCCAAGAATTTTACGATCCTCGTTTTGATTTATTAAATCATATCACAGATAAAACTGTTGTCATCAGTATAGCATTTGCCAGATATACCAAATGGACGTATCGTTATGCGGATTCTGCAAAAAAAATGGGTGCAACCCTTGTCTCCATTACAGACAGTGTTTCCTCTCCTTTTTTTAATATTTCCCATTATACGATTCTTGCTGCTCCGGTAAAAGACAGTATGGGATTTAGTTCACCTATTTGTATGTATTGCTTATTTGATGCGATTATATCTAAAATCCATGATGAGCGAAAAGATATGATAGTAGAACGTTTAAAACAATATGAAGATACCTATCGGGATTTTGATATGTATTATGAGTAAAACAAAAGATGCTATAAAATTAATAGCTGGATACGTGCTAATTGTCTTGGCAATCTTAATGAAGTTTATTGCATAAAAAGCAAAAGACAGCAAATTAAAATAGGATATCATCTTTTTCTACAGAACCCTACATGACAGCAGACAGGACTTTTACCAATATCTTGTAAATAAAAACCGTCCATGGAAATACTAGTACAGGATTGAAATAAAATTGCGCGTCGGACTCTCATCATTGGAAAATAACGAGAATGCGACGCGCAGTTATTCAAAGGATGAACTGAATGGTACTTTTATTCTTCATCCGCATGATAAATCCCCACATAGCCCTGCGGTTCTACTCTGACGATCTGCTCGACTTCCTCTGTTTTCTCCGGGAAGTCCGCTTCTGTATGAAATCTCACACAGGTTCCGCAGGAGGAGCTTAAATCTCTTGGGACAGGCATGACTTCTGCACTCAGATTCATTGCCTGGCAGTTTCTTCGAAACTGGATAGCTCCATAATGGGAATAGAAGGTTGCTATATATGTGATCATTTTGTAAGTCTCAGCAGGATATCATCTCCCTGCTCTGTTGCCTGTACCTGATATCCCTGATGTGTTGCAAATCTGGATACATTCTCTTTTGCAACTACGTTATCAACCAGGATCTCATATTCTTTATCTCCGGATTCCATTGCATTCTTTGCACGGATCACTGGTTCCGGACAGGATAAACCTCTTGCATCTACTTTCTTCATTCGTCTTTCTCTCCTTTTAGAATGTGTCTAAAAAATACTTTCCACAAAGTGAGCGTATTGATTGCGGAAATAATGTCTGCATTCCAACAATCAGGCTTCTTCTTTTCTCATGGAGTTCACTGCCGCAATTACAGCAACTACCACAATCCCAATAATAACTGCGATCTTTCCGTTTGCTGTAGGACCTTCACCGGAAGATGCCAGTCCGAAGTTATGGGCAAAGGCAGCACCTGCCATCAGACCGAGAACGGTCACAGCGGAGTCTGTATTTCCCTCGCCTGCAAGGATCAGCTGACGAAGCGGGCATCCACCGAGGAGAATACATCCAAAGCCTGCCAGATACATTCCCAGTGCGTTCCACAGTCCGTCTGTATGTGCGATCGGCTGTCCCGCAAATCCCGGATTGAAATAGGATGTTCCTGTAACTGCACCGAGGATCAGATTCATTACCAATGCTGTCACAAGAATTGCAGCAAAACCGAACAGTAATTTATATTCTTTG
>CAUCYJ010000275.1:0-2786 GCA_958446945.1 uncultured Lachnospiraceae bacterium
ACAAAACCTTTACTGCTTTTGCGATTCCCTCACAAACACCAACGCCTTGCCCCAACGGTCCGATAATTTCATGGGAATATGATTTTTTCAGTTTGTCATAGCGGATATTTTCACAGATAAAATCATGTACATACTTCTCTTTCTCCCACTCAGATAGCTTCTGAGCCGGGCGAATCAGCTTCTCAACTCTGGCAGTCATAGCCTTTTGATGTTCGCAAATCTTCTTTTTATCAAAAAGATACTCCGGAATAAAAATCAGATTCGGAGAGTCTTTATAATACCGGTATTTATAACTGCTCACCCAAAATATCTCCGGATGATCCAGACGCATCTGAAAAAATACATTATAAAGTTCTTCTCCCTCTAATGCCGGAATCTGAAATTCATCCGCCAGGTTTTTCACACCGCTAAGAATGCTGTGATATGCAGCCTGCTGCGCCTTATTCATATGGTTGTAATAATATTGCTCCATTGTTATCTTATCTCCAAGTTCTTCGTCACTTAAAATCGCCAGCATCACATATGACTATTCAAAAAATGGTTTTCTTTTTCTGGTGAATTAATTTATACCACTGCTTCCACTATCGTTTTCCCATTCACTATAATTTTCCGGATTCCCGACTGTTTTTTCCTGTTAAAATTAAAGCTAAGCATATATCCTTTATCCACATGATAATCTTCCAGATATCCAACAAGCTGCTGTTCTCCCCGCTTATTATACTCGTCACCGTGCCATATCTTTAATTCAATTATATATTGCCGTCCATGATAATCTACAATTACATCTGTTCTTCGAAGATCTCTTGTTCTGGATTCGATGTAATAATTTCCTGTCCCGTTAATAATCGGTTTCAAATATAGTAAAAAGAACTTCCGCCCCTGCTCTTCCAGAAATTTTTCATCAGATTCCCCGTAAATATCATGGAAATGAACAACAAAACGTTCCAATATCCGTTCCATATCCAGATATCCATTAACTATAAACTGACTCTTATCCTGCAGGGCTGCCTTATATATCTCTGTCTGCTGCATCTTTGCTTCTGTAAGATAATAATTATATAATCTCGTTTCAAAAATTCTGTTTGCAATAACCACATTCCCATTTTGGTTTTTAATAAAGCCAAACATCTGAGCCATATCAATCGAGGTTTCATCCGGATTATACGCGATATTTCTTCCTGTAAAAAGTAATGTTTTCAGCATAACACTTAACTCCGGATAATCGCATATTTTTCCAACTAATGATTCAAATAAAGGATTTTTCTCCGCAAGCAGAATACGCACTGCTTCATTAAAACCATTTTCCGTCCATACCAATTTCAGATTTTCATATTCGTCCCGTACCCTTTCATCCATCAGCTGGCAGATTCTTGAAACCAGAAACGGATATCCTGCCGTATACGCATATAGCAATTCTGACATTTTTGATATATTCATCCCTGTACGATGATCAATTTCGTACTCCTGCAACATCCCTGCTATCTCTGATTCAGAAAAACTCATTTCGATGCTGAAATCTGCGGCAATATTCCATGGACTGTTATATCTATGTCCTTCCTCTGGTCTGAGTTTTCTCTTCAAATTCTTAATATCATACACTCCTGCCAGAATCACCGACTGAAATCCCGGATAAAATTCTCTGTCCAGGTACTGTGCCCTAAGCTGTGCCAGAAAATCAATAAAAACCTGATTATTCGCTGCGCTGTCTACTTCATCAATCATAAGAACTATTTTTCTGTCTGCCACTTCACATATATCACTTAATCCCTCAAATAGCTCTTTCAGAGAAAAGTATCTGTTAGCATAATCGGCATCCTTTTTCATTTCTTCTATAACTGAAACCATCTCATTATTCATAGTCTTACAGTTTCTGTGAAGCATACGCAAAAAAGAATTCGCAAATGCTACTGAAAACACATTTCCATTACTAAATTTCTCATTGTCAAATGTCTGAAAATCAAGTAATACAACATAATATTCATCCCGAAGTATTTCTGCAAGCGCGCGCAAGGTTGTAGTCTTACCATATTGTCTGGCCCTGTTAATAGTAAAATATTTTCCTGCATCCACAAGCTCTCTAATCTGTTGTAAACGACCATTAATATTTACCATATAATGTTTCTCTGGAATACACACACCTGTTGTATTAAAAACTCTCCCCATTCATCACACCTCACAATCAAAAATGGTTCCCGGCTATCACATTTAATTAAAACAATGATAACATGAAACCATTTTAGCGTAAAGCAACATTCCAAAGGTTTTATATAACTTTCAGACAATGACTTACTCTCTCAACACCTCATAATGAGAAAACATCTCCCCGCTACATGAATCCAGAAACTTCATAATCTTATCTAAATACATTTCCATCGTCCTGTCATCGCTGCAGTAGGTCTCATGTCTGGTTCCCGGCAGGTATACATATTCACAGGAAGTGATTCCTCTGTGATTGATTTTCTCTGCAAATTTTCTCAATGCGTTTACAGATACAAAATCATCTTTTTCTGCCTGAAATAGCAAAACAGGTGCTGACAGTTTCTTCCATCCGCAATATTTTATGTACCAGCTCATTTTTACAGACGCCAGAAGCCATCCATAAGAAGCTGCACTAACCTGGAATTTTTTATTCTCTTTACGCAGCTCATTATATTTTTCAAATCTCGGTCTGGAAGTACATCCACTGGTTTCGAAAGTCTCACTACCATCATAAGGCTTCTGACCAGCCACATAGTCTTCCTTTTTTCCCAAAAGGCACTTCGTCTGTGCAATAGCGATCACCAATG
>CAUCYJ010000276.1:0-2775 GCA_958446945.1 uncultured Lachnospiraceae bacterium
AAGTATGTACAAAGCAAAGATGAGGTGTGTGGCATTATTAATAATTATGTTAAGCATGGTAAGCTGTGGGCAGAATAGACCGGAACAGAATGATACAGAACAGAATACTTCAGAAGTTACCGAGGAGATGACACCTAATACCATAACGACTACAGCAGTATCAAATGAAGAGACTGAACCGGTTGATTTATCGGAAGATTTCAGTTTGGAAAATTTAAAAGGGAAAACCGATCCGGAAGTAATCAGACAGGAATTATCCGTCCTTCCGTTAAATATAGAAGAACTCAAAGATTATCCGGTGTATGTCTTGGATTGGCAGTCAAGGGAATGTAGCGGAGCAGAATTGCTGGACGAATTTTACGAGCAGACATCAGAGAATCAACCGGCGCAATTAGTGATTGTACACTATTTAGTGAGTGAGGAATTGATTACAGCGAGATGTATTTCCATTCCCTGAACATAATTAGAAAGCAGCCGGAACAAAGTGAAATTGAACTAATAATGATAGTATTTACGGATCAGGAAGATGTCTCCGATGAAAAGGCGGAACAGTATGTGGAACTGCTATATGACGGGAAGAGACCGGAGAACGTAGAGGTGCGTCCTTTCCTGAATTTACGGAAGACAAGTTAAGTTATACAGTGGGAAGTTGTGGCAGCAGTGCTTGTTTTTTTACCTGTTGAAAAAAATGATATTGCGACAACGTGCGAGGGGGATTACGAATGAAAACTTTTAAAACAATAGCATCATTGCTGGTAGGTACAGTATCATCTTTGCTGTTAATGGGATGCGGAGAAATAGACGCCGGGACGAAAACATCTGCGTGGGAGAAAGAGACTGCTACAATTGTGCCGGAAGAACCTAAAACGGAGATTATACTTGGAGATATCGGGAGAGCGTCGACATTACAGGAAGCAGTAGCTGATTTTAATAGTAAAAATGACGGAATAACAATCACAATACATGATTATTACGAAGAAAATATAAGCGACGGAATTAGTCGTTTGTATGATGATATTTTGACAGGAAAAGGACCTGATATCATTAGTTTTTCGACAGATGAAATGGACGTGGAAGTGCTTAGAGAAAAGGGTGCGATAGAGAATCTTATTCCTTATCTGGAGAAAAGTGATGTGATTGGGGAAGAGGACATCGTTGATTCCGCGCATCAGGTTTTGACATCGGATGGCGGCTTGTATATGTTGCCAACGAATTTTGTGTTATATACATTGATAACAAAAGAAAAATGGTGCAGTAACAAAGAAAATTTTACCTTCGAGGAAGCCTTGCGGGCCGTTCGGGAATGTAAAGAGGATCCTATGATTTCACGGGATTTATTTTTACAGGAAGGGGCAATCTGCGGAGGATATTCCGGGGAAACGGAAGATAACAGATTGGAACAATATATAAAAATTGCAGAACAATTACCGCAACAGGCGATGTTTCAAACGAATGACCTTTTGATGCGGGAAGGAAAAATTCCATTCAATCTTGAGTGCATAGGTGACATGCAACAATATTTATATAAAAAATCCGTATGGGGTGAGGATGCAGTCTATACAGGATTTCCGGGAGCAGAAGGAAACGGAAGAATATTTATTTTTGTCAACTGTTTCGCCATTAACAGTCAAAGCACGCACAAAGAAGAAGCATGGAAGTTTGTGGAAAGCTATTTTACTGAGGAAGGACAGAAAACGATTGCTCCCAATTGGAATTTCTCAATATTGCAAGATGTGCTGGATCAACAGCTTAGTGATAGTAGAAAGCAGGAATATTATCAGACATCGGATGGAAAAAGAGAGAAACTTCCTATTCTGACATACGAAATTGGCGGTACCTATGAAAATGTTTATGCGGCACAAGATGAGGATATACAGGATGTAAGGGAGATGATAAATAATACGAAGGTAATGCAACGCAGTGACCTTCCTTTCATAGGGATTACGCAGGAAGAGACGTTGTATTATTTTAATGGAGAAAAAAGTATAGAAGAAACAGTAGCGGCTATAAGGAATAGAATTGGTGAAATGCCGAATGCAACAAATGCACAGACAGATAGGGATGTCGTTATCAATATAGGGGATTTTTCAGTTTCCTTATATGAAAGTGAGCAGGAAATATTGGGGAAGCTGGATAAGATGGGGCTGTTGTATGAAAAGGTTGAGGATTCGGATAACAAAAAATATAATTATTATTATAACGTAGGTGATGGGGAAGCTCAATTTGTACAAGTTTATTTTCTTGAAAAAGAATGTGTCAGAATAAGAATCAGCAGTAATGAAACATTCGCACATACCTCGAGAGGCATATATTCCGGAAATACTTATTCTCAAATGGTCGACCAATATGGAGATTCTTATGAAAAACATACTTATATGGGCAAAGAGAGATATACCATTTATCGTTATGCTTTAGGAGAATGTTTCCATGAATTCGGCATACCGGGGGAAGCGACCGGTGAAATCTATAATGTTGATGTTTATGTTTCCGGTCAGATGCCTATCTATGATTATGGAGAAGAGATTGTAGAGGATTAGAAATTTTTTGAAAATATGTAAGGCGATGAGACGGACTATAGGGAATGGCTGAACGCAAACGAAGGTAATGTTGAAGAACTGGAGATTCCATATTTTTGATTTACAGAAGAAAATAGAAGATAATAGGGGATAAACAAAAAGATGACCAAGAAGCAGAAAGTAGTATTTGCAGTTGTGGCAGCAGTGCTTGCAGTTGTGGCAGCAGTGCTTGTGCTGGGGATAATTTTGTCTTACCTAT
>CAUCYJ010000277.1:0-2750 GCA_958446945.1 uncultured Lachnospiraceae bacterium
TATCAAAGCGCGATGGATGCATTAGAAATTGCTAAGAGTTTTGAAGGAAACAAGAAGGTTGTATGTATTGATACGGCAGGTTATTGGAAGCTATTAAAAGAGATAAGCTCACAGCCGATATGCAAAGAGTATGTTTCAAAAGAGCTGGACGCATTAATACAATATGATAAAGAAAACGACAGTAATTTGTTAGAAACATTAGAAACACTTGTAAATTATCTTGGAGCAAGGAATTTAACAGCGACAAAATTGTACTTGCACCGAAATACATTGATGTATCGGATTAAAAAGATCGAACACTTAACGGGATATAATTTATCAGATCCAGATAGTGTTTTGGAACTTTCCCTTGCGCTTCGTTTAAAACGATTTATGTAATTCAAAAATAAAAAAGAAGATTGAAAATTTTATATATTGTTTTAAAAGACTGTCACTTTGAATTGAATCTGAAGTGGCAGTCTCTTTAATAGCAATAATGTATCTTTTAATTGTTAGGACTTCCTAATGTTTGGAAGTGACTCATTGATCCATATAGTTTTTGGATTTTAGTGAATTCTTCTTCGTCATAAAACTTGAGAACACCTTTTCCGAATGCTTTTGCAACCTCAAGCATAAACCGAGCAGCTTCATCTAAATCTTCCAGATGGCTTGCGCCGGTAGCACAACCAGGAACAGTTGTTTCGGTTGTAATAGCAACACCAACAACAGGAGCTTTTGTTGCGGTAGCAGGCTGAAGTATACTGTTTAAATGATGCAGATCATTACCATAAGGGGTAATATCTTGTTGAGTTAAAGCAAAGACATAAGGAAGTTTTCCGGTTGTAATTTCCATAATGTCGAGTAAGTCTTCTGAAGTACGAAGAATATACCCTTCCTTAACTGTTGGAGAAATTGCAAATCCACGAGTATTGATAATGCGATTACCTTTTGTTGTATCAACAGAAAGAACAGCATCTAGTTCAGGAGATAGTTCTTCTGCATTTACCTGTGCCATATCTACTGGTGATCCCATAAATGGAACTGGAATATGAGGAGCTGTTGGAGCATCTGGACAGATATGAGTAGAAATAACGACATCTCCATCTAAATAATCTCCTTTATTTTGCATATCCAGAAGCTTTGCAGCAAGTGCAATAGCAATAAGTGCACCGTCTCCGTCAGAAACATAACCAATTCGTTCGGGTCTGGCTCCAAGACCGCCGAGTCTTCCAAGCAAACCGATAGTCGGTGCGTTTCCGCCGTTTGTTTTTCCATTTTTTCCTGGGATGCGAACTTTCAGCATATCCGTAGAGCCTTTTGGTCCAACTAAAGGATACACTTGAATATTAGCATCTTCGCAAATAGATTTAAGATATGCAGCAACTTTGTCGCCGCTTGCGTGGCTGCTGTCTATGATATCATAGGCTTCGATGAGTTGTTTGTATAACATATTGAATCTCCCTCTTTCTAATGTGATGTTCATATTAGTGAGTTTAGCACCGGTGGAGATGAAAGTCGATACAGGGCATGCCTAAAAGTAATTTGGATATATTGGGCGAAATGCACAGAAAAATATAATTGGCTCATCTGTATTATGCACGATGCACAAAAAAAGAGGTTATTCTGGTGCAGTACAGTTGTTGAGCTAGTGGTGGGGCAATGATATACTTGTGCAAGAAGCTAAAAGATGAACGGAGGGAAACATTATATGAAAAAAAGAACAGGTACAGTGAACTGTATGATCACAGCAATTGTTATTTGTGTGATTGCGGAATTGATCGGACCATTAAAATTTAAGGTGGCAGGAATCGATGTAAACATTTTGACAATGATTTGGGTTATTATCATGGGAATTCTTGTATCACCGATGTTACTTGGAAAAATCATTCCACCATTAAAAAAGGTTATCAGCAGTGCAGAAATTAAAAGGGCGCCATTTCTTCTCTCGCTGACACTTTATCCATTGGGAATTATGTTCGGAATTAATGCGGGACCACAAATTGGTGTTGTGCTGAAAGCAGGACCGGCATTATTGTTTCAGGAAGCAGGAAATATGATGACAATGCTTATTGCATTGCCGCTTGGACTTATGATTGGGTTAGGAAGAAGTGCGGTTGGAGGTACATTCTCTCTTTGTCGTGATACTGCTCTTGGTATTATCGGTGATAAGTATGGGTTAGAATCAAGAGAAGGTATGGGAACGCTTGGAACTTACATTAGTGGAAGTGTATTTGGTACGTTATTTTACTCATTTCTTGCTCCGCTTGGATTGATGATTGGTTTTCATCCTTATGCATTGGCAATGGCATCTGGAATGGGAAGTTCATCAATGATGAACGCAGCTACTGCAGCTCTGACAAATGCAGCACCAGCAATGTATTCGGAACAGATTCTGGCATATTCGGCAACAAGTGGACTTTTGACAGCCGTTACAGGCGTTTATGTTGAGATGTTCTTGGCATTGCCACTTGCAAACTGGTATTATCGCCATGTAAATCCGCCGATTGAAAAGCTTAGTGCGAAATTACTTAAGGCGAAACCGGAAGAGGAGGTATAGGGAATGGAAAATACAGTACAGGCAGAAAAACAACCAACAACATTAGAAAATATTTTAGAACAGATTAAGATTGTTATTGTAATTTATGGTATTATTGCAATTATTCATGTTGTTTCTGTAAGAAGTAATTTAGTAGAATTGGGGAAAGCAACACTGGTAAGTTTTGCGATGGTAATTGTTTCAATTGTTCTGAAAAACATAGTGAAAAAACCAA
>CAUCYJ010000278.1:0-2729 GCA_958446945.1 uncultured Lachnospiraceae bacterium
AGATAATCGGACAAAAAGAAAAGACGTTTGTGCAAGTTGCTTTTTTGAGGGTGTGCTATAATAATAGAGGTTTTATAAGGAGGGATGGATCAGTGAAAAAATTCAATAAAATCAATGATAAACATATGGCATTTGTTTTGTTTGCACTGTGTTGGGCGGCGTATTTTACATCTTACATCGGAAGGCTGAATTATTCTTCTGCCATGCCGGAAATGCTCCGTCTTTCTGTTTTGGATAAATCCCAGGCAGGCTTTATCAGTATGTCATATTTTTTTGCATATGGTATCGGACAGTTGATCAATGGATTTCTGGGAGATAAGATGCATCCGCGCAAGATGATATTTACAGGGTTGTTTCTGGCAGGAGTTATGAATATTGTTATGGGATTTTTGAACAATTTTGGAACAATGGCAGTCTTTTGGTGTGCAAATGGTTTTCTTCAATCAATGATCTGGCTTCCGATTCTTCGGATTTTTGCAGAAATGCTAAATGAAGAGACGAGAGTGCGTTACAGTATTCATATTACATCTACGATGGCGCTTGGGACATTGACCTCCTATGTATTGTCGGCAATTATGTTGGAATTATTTGGATGGCGGGCAGCATTTTTTGCAGCGGCAATAGTGATGTGTGGGGTAGCAGTGGTTTTTCAGATTCGTTTTCGGGTAGTAGAACAATATGCCAGCGAACATGGGGAGCCACATGGAGATGAAAGAGGAAAAGACGGAGAAGAAACTTCGGTTCCATTTTCGAAAGTATTGATTGGTTCGGGGTTAGTTATGATCTTAATTCCGGTTATCGTACATGGGGTACTCAAAGACGGAGTAACTTCCTGGGTGCCAACTTATATTCAGGAGATATTTCATACCTCATCATCTTTTTCTATTTTGATTACAACAGTGCTTCCGATTGTAAATTTAACGGGGGCATACGCGGCACAATTCATGTATCAGAAGTTTTTCCGGAAGCAGGAGATCAGAACCGTCGCATTTTTCTTTGTGATTGCTACAGGCGCATTATTAGGATTGTGGAAATTTGGAGATGTGTCGGTAGTTGTGACTGTGGTGCTGCTAGGAATTATTACGGCATCCATGATGGCAGTAAATACATTAGTTGTGAATCTGCTTCCACTTCATTTTGTTAAAATGGGGAGAGCTGCTACTGTATCCGGATTTTTGAATTCAATGGCATATCTTGGAACAGCTATTTCAACATTTACGATTGGAATTATGGTAGAGTCATCCGGATGGAATAGAACGATTTTTGGCTGGTTTATTATGACAGCGGCAGCGATGGTTATCTGCTTTTTATTGTATAAAAAGAAGTTTGAATAAATTTGCAGGTAATGAAACAAAAATTGCATAAAAATGTATATTGACTTTTGTCAGAATTAATGAAATAATGTTATGGATTATGTTGAAAGGAATGAAACTATTATGAATTTAAGGAGACAAAAGCTCGTAGCGGGAGCGGGCATTGTGTTGCTGCTGACTGTATTATCTTCCATGACGGTATTTGCAGCAGAAACAGACGCGCCGCTTTCTTCTATGTATGCTACTGCATGGGCGCTTGTACCGCCGATTATTGCGATTGGTCTTGCTCTGATTACAAAAGAAGTATACAGTTCTCTATTAGTTGGTATTGTAGTTGGGGCCTTGCTTGGAACAGATTTTCATCCGGTAAAAACGGTGGAGTCGGTTTTCAAAGGGGGATTTATTTCCGTATTATCTGATGAAGGAAACATAGGAATCATTATGTTTCTTGTTATTTTAGGAATTATGGTGTCTATGATGAATAAAGCGGGGGGGTCCGCGGCGTTCGGGAAATGGGCAGGAGAGCATATTAAGTCGAGAGCAGGGGCTCAACTTGCCACAATCGGGCTTGGAATACTGATTTTCATTGATGATTATTTTAATTGCCTGACAGTAGGAAGTGTTATGCGTCCGGTAACAGATAAACATAAAATATCAAGAGCAAAGCTTGCGTATCTGATTGATTCTACAGCTGCTCCAATTTGTATTATTGCACCAATTTCTTCCTGGGCGGCAGCGGTAGCCGGATTTGTAGAAGGAGAAGATGGACTTAGTATTTTTGTCCGGGCAATTCCATATAATTTCTATGCTTTGCTGACGATTATTATGATGCTTGGAATTGTATATTTGAAAATGGATTATGGTTCTATGAAGCTGTATGAAAAAAATGCAAAGAATGGAGATCTTTTTACAGCAGGAAAGCGGGCAAACGGAACAGAAGATGTGAAGGAAAAGCCAAATGGACGAGTGCTTGACCTTGTCTTTCCGATTCTTGTTCTGATTGTTTGCTGCGTAATAGGAATGCTTTATACTGGTGAGTTCTTTAGCGGTGCAGCCTTCGTAGAGGCATTTTCACAGAGTGATGCGCCGAGCGGCTTGGCGATGGGAAGCTTTTTTGGACTTGTGATTACAATTGTGTACTATCTGCTGCGCCGGGCTTTGAAATTCCGGGAATGTATGGAATGTGTTCCGGAAGGATTTCAGTCCATGGTTCCAGCAATCCTTATTTTGACTTTTGCATGGACATTGAAAGCAATGACAGATCAGCTGGGAGCAGATGTGTTTGTGGCTACAGCAATGGAATCTTGTGCGGAAGGACTGATGAATCTGCTTCCGGCAATCATTTTCTTAGTAGGATGTTTCCTTGCATTTGCCACAGGAACTTCATGGGGAACTTTCGGAATATTGATTCCGATT
>CAUCYJ010000279.1:0-2721 GCA_958446945.1 uncultured Lachnospiraceae bacterium
ATCTGCGCCGCTTTTGCCCGGATTCGTTGGAGCGCGTTATCTACCGCTTTGGGACTTTTATCGATCAATCTTGCAATCGTCTGATAATCGATTCCCTGCAGCTGCAAATACAGTACCCGACTTTCCAGACTGCTTAAATTCTCTTTCAGCGCACTTTCCAGATGCTCCATCTGCTCTTTCCCAAGCAGCAGCTCTTCCGGATTGCTTTCTTTTTCTGCTTCCATCACATCCACCAGGGGGAGATGCTGTCCCCCTTCTCCCGATTCACATTGTTCTGCCTCATAGATTGATATATAAGAATTCAATGGGATATGCTTCTTTCTTTTTGACGCCTCAATAGCAGAATACATCTGCCTTTCTACACAAAGCTCCGCAAATCCGGAAAAAGCTCTTCCATAGTCCGGATTAAAATCCTGGATTGCCTTAAACAATCCGATCATTCCTTCCTGAATCAGATCATCATTTTCGCCACCGAGAAGATACATCGCTTTTGCCTTCTGGCGAACCATATATTTATACTTCTCCATAATATAATCGATAATTTGCTTATCACCTGCTCGAAGTTCCCTGATCAGCTGCTCATCTGTTTTCTGCTTATAATCAATCATGATAATCTCTGGCGGACAATCTCATAAGCCAACACTCCGGCTGCTACTGACGCATTTAGAGAATCGATATCCCCTTTCATCGGAATCGATGCAATATAATCGCATTTTTCTTTCACAAGACGCCCTACGCCTTCGCCTTCATTACCGACAACAAGACCTATTGGCCCTTTCAGATTCATGCGGTACATCACTTCTCCGCCCATATCCGCACATACAAACCAAAGCCCCTGCTCTTTCAGTTCTTCCATCGTTTTTGCCAGATTTGTTACTTTTGCAACCGGTGTATAATTCAGCGCTCCGGCAGACGTTTTCGCAACGGTCGCAGTCAATCCTACTGCACGCCGTTTCGGAATGATTACTCCATGTGCACCTGCAAGATTAGCTGTACGGATAATAGCTCCAAGATTGTGTGGATCTTCAATATTATCCAGAAGAATCAGGAATGGATCTTCTCCTTTCTTTCTTGCCAGTTCCAGCATATCTTCTACTGTCGCATATTCATATGCAGCTGCATGAGCCACAACTCCCTGATGTTTCTTAGTCTCAGAGAGTTGATCTAAGCGCTCTTTTGTTACAAAATTAATAATCGTATCATGTTTTTTCGCTTCTCGGATTACAGTCCGGATCGGTCCGTCCTGACATCCATCCAATACATATACTTTATCAATTGTTTTTCCGGAACGAAATGCTTCTATTACCGCATTTCTTCCCTCAATTACAAGGTTCTCCACCGTCTTCATTTCTTCAATCATCTTTTTCTCCTATCACTCTAAGACTTCTGCTTTCTTAAAATCAAATCTGCTGTTGGGTGTTCCATAAATTCCAAGCCGATTCTGACAAGTTCCATAATTCTGTCATATCTCTTTTCCAAATACAAATATCCTATCAACGCTTCAAATCCTGTTGCACGCCTGTAATCGGTAATGCTCTGATTCTTTGCCGGGGAAACCGACTTGGCATTTCTTCCCCGCTTATATACTGCATGCTCCTCTTCTGTCAAAATCTCCTGAAGCGGCCGCATCATTTTGGACTGGGCAGAAGCCTGGACAAGCGCGCTCGTTTCTGCATGAAGCTTCTGTACCTGTTTATTTCCCTGATTCACGATAAGACTCTTAATTATCAGATCGAACACACAGTCACCAATATACGCCAGTGTCAAAGGGGAATAACTCTGTACATCCACATCCTGCATATCAAATGCCGCTCTCAGACAGTCATCAAATCCTATGCTCTTTTCCATTTTACACCTTCTCTTGTATCTTCCAGAATGATTCCTTTCTCAAGAAGCTCATTACGGATCTCGTCTGCTCTCTGGAAATTCTTTGCTTTTCTCGCTGCCTGGCGCTCCGCAATTAAACTCTCAACCTCTTCATCAAGCATTTCTTCTTTCTTCTCCACGATCAGTCCAAGTACGTCTGCCAGTTTTACAATCAGTCCTTTTAATTGTTCCAAAAATTCTTTAGAAGATGTTTCGTCTGTATTCGTATTTGCATATTTTACAAGATTGAAGATTGCGGAGACAGCATCTGCTGTATTGAAGTCATCTTCCATTGCCTCTTCAAATTCCTTCACAAACGCTTCTGTCTTTGCAAATTTTTCCTGCTCTTTTGCTGTCATCGCATCTTCTTTTGCGTTGCCGAGCAAATACCTCAGGTTCTCTACCGCTGTCACAATACGTTCAAGACTGTTTTTTGCAGCCTCCATCAGTTCTGCACTAAAATTCAGCGGACTTCTATAATGAGCGCTCAGCATAAAGAAACGAAGTACCTGCAGATCATACTGTTCTGCAATCTCACGAACTGTACGGAAATTGCCAAGAGACTTGGACATCTTACGGTTATCTATATTTAGGAATCCATTGTGCAGCCAGTAGTGTGCAAATTCTTTTCCATTCGCAGCTTCGCTCTGGGCGATCTCGTTTTCATGGTGCGGGAAAATCAGATCCTCTCCGCCTGCATGGATATCAATCTGTTCTCCGAGATATTTTTTAGACATCTCTGAGCATTCAATATGCCATCCCGGACGTCCCTCACTCCACGGAGATGTCCAGAATGGCTCTCCTTCTTTCTTTGGTTTCCAAAGTACGAAATCAAGCGGGTCTTCCTTTTCATCT
>CAUCYJ010000280.1:0-2646 GCA_958446945.1 uncultured Lachnospiraceae bacterium
GTGTGCCTTGTGGGACATTGGTTTTTCAAGATAATCTGTATATAATTTTTGAACATCTGGATTCTCATGAGAGAAACGAATCTGTGCATTAGAATCAAGGAAATAAAGATTCTTGCCGCGTTCAAAAGCAAGTTCTTCTCCGTCATGGATTGGCTGTCCGCCGCCGCCAACGCATCCGCCAGGACAAGCCATAACCTCTACGAAATCATAATGCACTTCACCGCGCTCAATCTGGTCGATAAGACGGCGTGTATTGCCGAGACCATTTACAATGGCTGCCTTTACAACAGCGTCTCCCAGTTGGAAGTCAGCAGTTACAATATCAGTTTCCTGACTTGTAGCACGAACAACTTTGAAAGCATCCGGTTCTGGATTCTTTCCGGTTACAAGGAAGTAAGCAGAACGAAGAGCTGCTTCCATAACACCTCCGGTTGCACCGAAGATCACGCCGGCACCGGAGCCTTCTTTCATAAGTGGATCACATTCGCGGTCTACAAGCGTAGAAGGTTCGATATGTGCAGAGCGGATCATGCGGGTCAGCTCACGGGTTGTGATAACGATATCTGTATCATGTCCTGCATATTCACCGTAGAAAAGTTCCATATTACGTTCACCTTTCTTGGCTACGCAAGGCATAACGGAAACAGTTACCATGTCTTCTGGTTTTACACCGATAGATTCAGCGAAATAAGTCTTCATTACTGAACCGAACATCTGCTGCGGTGATTTTGCAGTAGAAAGCTGTGGTACAAGATGAGGATACTGTGATTTGATGAAACGGATCCAGCCAGGACAGCAGGAAGTAAACATTGGGCGTTCTTTTGTCTCGCCTTTTGTAAAGCGTTCCAGGAATTCAGTTCCTTCTTCCATAATTGTAAGGTCGGCAGAGAAAGTTGTATCAAATACATAATCTACACCAAGACGTTTCAAAGAATCCATAATTTTTCCAACGGTTGCTTCGCCACGCTTCATACCAAGAGCTTCGCCCCATGCAGTACGCACAGCAGGAGCTACCTGAGCTACAACAACTTTCTTCGGATCAGCAATTGCTTCCCATACTTTCTCAGTATCATCACGTTCGCGCAGAGCGCCTACCGGACAATGTGTAATACACTGACCGCAAAGAGAGCAGTCCGCTTCATTAATTGTTCGGTGACCGGATACATTGACTGTAGAGCGGGAACCTGTTCCTTCTACATGCCATACATTCAGGCTCTGAATCTTGTCACAGACTTGAACACAGCGCATACATTTGATACATTTTGCAGAGTCGCGGATCAATGGGAAATTTTTATCCCATGGCTGACGTTCCAGACGCTCACCAAATGGAATCTCAAGGATGTTAAGATCGTTGGCAATTTTCTGGAGAGAGCAATTACCGCTTCTGACACAGGTTGCACATTTGCAGTCATGCTGTGAGAGGATGAGCTGTACAGTTTTTCTTCTGTCTGCCCGTACTTTTGGGCTGTTTGTATAAATTACCATGCCTTCCTGAGCAACATTGTTGCAGGAGGTGATCAGGCGTTCATTGCCTTCTAATTCTACAACACAGACACGGCATGCAGCAATTTCATTCACGTCTTTCAGATAACACAGCTTTGGAATCGGGATCCCGTTCTGTGCTGCTGCTTCCATAATGGTAGTGCCTTCCGGCACAGAAATTTGTTTATGATCGATTGTAAAATTTACCATACTTTCTCCCGACCTCCTTTGAACAGACCATAACCGAAGTGGTCACAGCGCAGACAACGTCCGGCTTCCTGACAAGCTTCTGATTTGGTCATGCAGTTTTCAACACCTTCGAAATCGTGGATACGTTCACATGCTTCCCGTTCTGTCAGTTCCACGCGTCCGCATGGTGCGCGGTCATCGAGGTTCGGTTCCGGAATCTCAACGTCACATGTAATTTCATGGTGGTATCCAAGATACTCATCTATATTGGCAGCAACAACTTTAGCTGCTGCGATAGCACGGATAACGGTTGCAGGGCCTGTTGCGCAGTCTCCACCGGCAAATACGCCAGGAATATCGGAAAATCCACCGAATTTCTCTGCCATAATCTTACCGCGCTCAACAGGAACACCGGCATTTGCAAAGTGCTCTGTTTCGATATTTTGTCCGATCGCAACAACAAGTGTAGAACAAGGAATAAATTCCTCTGGTTCGCCAGATGGTTTTACACTTGCACGACCATCTTTGATCTTGCTGATCATCTGCGGTGTTACCCAGAGACCTTTTACACGACCGTTCTCATCGCGTTCAATGCGGGATGGAGCTTTCAATGTACAGACTTCTACACCTTCAGCAATTGCACCTTCGATCTCAGCAGGAAGAGCAGTCATATCAGCAATACGACGGCGATATACACAGCTTACCTTCTTAGCGCCGAGACGTACAGCAGTGCGGACAGCATCCATAGATACATTACCGCCACCGACGATTGCGACATCCTGTCCGGTAAGATCAGGAAGTTCATTTTTACCGACAGCGCGCAGGAACTGTACTGCGGACATAACGCCTTCAGCATTTTCATTCTCCAGACCGAGTTTCTTGTCAGTGCTGGCTCCAATTGTAATTAGGACAGCATCGTATTCTTCACGGAGACTCTGGATTGTCATATCTTTGCCGATACGCATGCCGTATTTT
>CAUCYJ010000281.1:0-2645 GCA_958446945.1 uncultured Lachnospiraceae bacterium
TGAGAGAAGTGCTGTATGAAGCGCTTGCGAATGGACTGGAAGACGGTATCGTAAACGGCACTGGAAAAGATATGCCAATCGGAATGACAAGACAAGTAGGCGAAAGCGTATCTGTAAAAGGTGGGGAGTATCCGGAAAAGAAAGCGATCAAAATCACAAAATTTGATGATGTTCAGCTTGGAAAACTGGCTGCGATTATGGCAATCAATGAAAAAGGACAGTCAAGAACAGTAGATTCATTGATCCTTGTAGTAAACCCGGCAGATTATTTCAGCAAGGTTCTTCCGGCGACACAGAGACCGGCTCCGGGCGGCGGATATGTGAATACACTTCCGTTTCCGATCGAGATTATCCAGTCTCCGGCGGTGGCCGTAGGAAAAGCAGTGTTCGGAATGGCGAAACTGTATTTTATGGGATCTGGAATCGAAAACGGAGGAAGAATCCTATACTCTGATGATTACAGATTTTTGGAAGACGAAAGAGTATATCTGATCAAGATGTATGGACATGGATTTGCTATGGACGACAATGCATTTGTATTACTGGATATTACGGAATTGCAGCGTGCAAGATACGAAGTGGAAGTGGCACAGCCGGAAGAGAATGTTGAGAATGCGAATCTAGCAGATCTTAAGGTTGGAGGACATACACTTACGCCGGAATTTGCAGAAGGAACATTAACATACACTTTGACTACAACAGATGCATCCAACACAGTGCAGGCGATCGCAGCAGACACGACAGCAGAAATCGAAGTGAAATTTAACGATAAACCGATTGCAAACGGAAGCAGAGTAAACTGGCAGGAAGGAGCCGGAAACGTTGTGAAAGTAAAAGTAACAGACGGCAAGGCGACAAAAGAGTACCAGGTCACTGTAACAAAGAATAAGGAGTAAAGATGGACCGATTACTGGAGGATGTAAAAAATTTTCTGGACATCACTTGGGAAATGGAACTCGGAGAGAAAAAAAAGCTCTCCGGGATCATTGAACGTGGAAAAGCATACTTAAAAGGGAAAATCGGGCAATGCAATTTTGAGGAAGAGACACCGGAAAAGGATCTGCTTTTGAATTACTGCATGTATGCGCGAGCCGGTCAAGTAGATGAATTTGTAAAAAATTACAAACAAGAAATCATTGCATTACAGATCCATAACTGGAGGAAGAAAAATGCCGAGACGTAAGGAAACAAAATTTGTTACATTTAATGATGGGTGTTTAGAGGTATGCAAAGTCCAAGGACGGAAAATTGTGGAAACAAAACAGGAACATGTGCGGTTTGGATATCGGACGGTTGGGATCAAACGATTTTATGAAGCAAAGGTACTATCGAGCCAGATTGATGAAGTAGTAGCTATCCTGCCGATTGACAATATATCAACGATGGATGTGTGCATGATCCGGGGAATGCAGTATAAAATTGTGCAGATCCAGAATAAATATGACCAGACTCCTCCGTGCATGTTTTTGTCATTGGAAAAGATTACAACACTCTATGAGGATGTGAGAGAATATGGCTAAAATTGACATTGATGAATTGGCGATCGCAGTGATCAATGAGTTGGATGCTTATCGAGAAGATGTAATGGAAGCGGTGGAAAAAGCTGTGAAAGAAACAGCAAAGCAGACGGCGGCAGAGCTTAGAACGACATCGCCGGAAAGAGATGGAGATTATAAAAAACATTGGACGTACAAACGAGATGCCAAGCTGAAAGGCAGATACAAGTTTAATACGGTAGTCTATTCTAAAAAGCCATCCTATCGCATCACACACTTATTGGAACATGGGCATGCGAAAAGAAATGGTGGAAGAGTAGACGGAATCCCGCATATCAGCATTGCAGAAAAGCATGCAAAGGAAATTTTGATGGAAAGGTTAAAGAGAAGCCTATGACACAAGAAAAAGTAGAGAGGATATTGCAGGAAATTGGAATTGAATACAGATATCATCATTTTGAGACGGAGGAAGCGGTAAATCCTCCGTTTATTTGTTGGCTGATTCCGGGAAGCAACAATTTTTCGGCAGATGGAAGAGTCTATTTTAAAAGTAACAAAGTAAACATAGAGCTTTATACAGACCAAAAAGATTTTGAACTGGAAAGACAAGTAGAGGAAATACTCGACAAGTATGAGTTGTTTTGGCAGAAGGATGAAGAGTATATCAAGTCGGAAAACATGTATGAAGTTTTATATGGAGTGGAGGGAAAGTAAGGAAAGAAAGACAAACACAGAAAAAAGATAAAGTAAAGTTTAATATCCGTAATGCGCATATTGCATTATTACAGGAAGATGAAATGGGAGCTATTACATTTGATACACCTTTTGCGCTGCCAGGATCCGTGTCACTTTCGCTGGAAGCACAGGGAGAGTTGACGCCATTTTACGCTGACGGTGTGAAATATTATGTCTCTTCATCCAACAGTGGATATGAAGGAGACTGGGAAGTGGCAATGATCACAGATGAGTTCCGAGAGAAGATTTTAAGCGAGTATATCGACAAAAACAAAGTGATGTTGGAAGAGGCAACTGCAAAAGTGAAACGGTTCGCTCTGGGATTTGAAATTGACGGAGATGTGAGAGGAACAAGATTCTGGTTTTACTGTTGCACGTCAACGCGTCCTACAACGGAATCAAGCACCATAGAAG
>CAUCYJ010000282.1:0-2635 GCA_958446945.1 uncultured Lachnospiraceae bacterium
GATTCGTGGAAAACCTTTTTGTATGCTCTGGAAAAGGTGGAATAATTCTGAAAACCACAGTCAAAACAGATTTGTGTGATAGGAACCTCTCTTATCAAAAGTTCTTTGGCGTAGAGAAGCCGTTTCTCGGTAATATAATTGCCAATCGTGTAACCGGTCTCTGCCTTAAAGGTACGCATCATATGATAGCGGCTCATAAAAAAACGATTTGCAATCTCATCGATATGCAGTTCTTCTGTTAGATGCTCACTGATATACTGCATAATTCCCAGTACCTTTGGGTGATAGTGGACAGTATCAATGAAGGTCAGATAATCGGACAGAGAGGCGCGGTTCAAGTGGACAAGAAATTCTAAAAAAAGCAGTTCCTGATAAAAATCAGAAGCATAGCCGCTGTCTGAAAAGGATTGCTCCAGGCGTTTGATACTTTTGAACAAAGAACTTTTTTCGGGAGCTGGAATACGAACAACATTGGAATGAACCTCTTTTGCTTTCTGGAAACAACAGGAAAGTGAAAGGTTTTCAAGGAATGCAGGTTCCACATAGGCAATGATTCTCTCATAAGGACTTTTGCTGTGGATCACCGGCTTATGAATATCGTTTCGATTTATAAGCACAATGTCATGTGATGTTAGATTGTAGGATTTTCCTTCTACAATATAGCTTACGTCCCCTTGAAGAAAGATAAGGATTTTATGAAAATCATGGTAATGGAAGTCAAACATTTTCTGATCGGTATCAAGAATATGAAAAAGCTGAAAGTGGCTGTTTAAATATCCTTGTCTGTCATATGCTGGCATAAGATTCCTCCTGCAATAAGTTATTTTGGAAGCAAAAAAGTTTTATAATGATATTATACAGCATGATTTGCAATGTAGAAAGCATTATTTCTGTATCTATGAGAAATAATGCGTGGTATACTATTCATAAGTATTGCGAGACATCAGAAAATGGAGGTTGGAGCGATGGAAATTATTATCGAAAAATATCATGGACTGGGAAACGATTATTTTGTATTCGACCCAAATAAAAATGAATTGAAACTGACAGAAAAGAATGTAAAATTGCTTTGTGATAAAAATTTTGGAATGGGTTCAGACGGCGTGTTGGAAGGACCGATCATGACAGAAGAAGGGATCGGAGTAAAAATCTGGAATCCAGATGGAAGTACAGCAACGCAGAGTGGAAATGGAGTGCGTATTTTTGCAAAATATTTAAAAGATGCGGGATATGTGCAGAAAAAGCATGTAAAACTTCACACAGAAGGAAGGGATGTGGAAGTCAGTTATCTGAATGAAGATGGAAGTCGGCTGAAGGTTTCTATGGGAAAACTTTCTTTCTGGAGTGATGAGATTCCGGTTACAGGAGAGCGGCGTGAAGTAATTAATGAAGATATGGTATTTGGAAGAACGCTGTATCCAACAACTTGTGTGAATATTGGAAATCCACATTGCGTGATTCCGATGCGGGAGATATCAAAACCGCTTGTATGTAAAATCGGAAATTATTCTGAGATAGCAAGGTGTTTTCCGGATCGTATTAATACACAGTTACTAAAGGTACTTGACAAAGAGAATATTCAGATCGAGATTTTTGAGAGAGGAGCCGGATATACGGTTGCTTCCGGTACAGGAGCCTGTGCAGCAGCAGGAGCCGCATATAAGCTTGGCATGACGAATCCGAAGATGACAGTCCATATGCCGGGTGGACAGCTTCAGGTAGAAATTCAGGAAGACTGGGAAGTATTTATGACGGGAGATGTGTTCTATGTAGGTAAGATCACGTTAAGCAGTGAGTTTACAGAATTGCTCCGGGCTGTGTAGAAAAAATAAAAAGAAATAGATAAGACTGTATGTTCCGTATTCCGAGATAATATATTTCGGTAAGCTGTGACGTACAGTCTTTTGTTTACATGGCAGGAAGAAGTGTGATATGATGTTTCGGAACAGAAAAGAGAAACAGGTGAGAAGAAATGAAGCAGGAAAAAAACAAAACACGTCAGATGTCTGAAACATTTCTAATGGGAACACTTTTGGCATTGACTGGGGGATTTCTGGATGCTTATACCTATATGTCAAGGGGCGGTGTTTTTGCCAACGCCCAGACAGGAAATATTGTGCTGCTTGGTCTGAATATGGCTTCCGGTCAATGGAGTCGGGTAATCTATTATCTTGTTCCGATCAATGCTTTTGTCCTTGGAATTTTTTTGGCAGAGAGTATCCGAGGAAAATGTATGTACAATAGAAAAATGCATTGGAGACAGCTCGTATTGATACTGGAGATTCTTGTACTGTTGTTTGTTGCAGTACTTCCCCAGGGGAAATTCGATATGATAGCAAATGTGGCAGTTTCATTTATTTGTGCAATGCAGGTGGAAAGTTTTCGGAAAGTGAATGGAAATGTATTTGCTACGACAATGTGTACAGGAAACTTGCGCAGCGGAACAGAAAGGCTTTATCGATTTGGCCGGACCGGGGAAAGGAAAGAACTTGAAAAGAGTTTGCAGTATTATGGAATTATTTTGATATTTATTATAGGAGCTATGGCGGGCATGTGGCTTACGAAGCGATTCTCGCAAAAAGCAGTATTATTTGCCTGTGGAATGCTTTTTCTGGCATTTCTAATGATGTTTGTG
>CAUCYJ010000283.1:0-2609 GCA_958446945.1 uncultured Lachnospiraceae bacterium
TGGCATGATTGCTACAAGAAGGATTACAAATGGAATGCTTCTTACAATGTTAATGTAGATACTTACGATATTGTAGAGAATCCGATTCTCTGCAAGTCCGCCCTTGCGGCAAAGCACAAGGATCAATGCCAGAATGATTCCTATGATGGTTCCGATGATCAATGACCATGCCACCATATATAAAGTCTGTCCTCCACTGGTCAATAATTTCTCCAGTGAAACTCCAAAATACTGCTGATCCATTAAATCACCTCTACCCTTTCTCTGATTACTCCGTTTTCGTCAATCTGTTTCTCTGCTTTCAGAATCTTCTCTTCAGATCCTAGCAACTGTAAAATGAACACACACATTATGTTGTCCTGGAGTTCTTGAACGGTTGCTCCTAAGATATTTACTACAATTCCTTCTACATGACAAATATCTGAGATAACCGGGCGTTTTACGCTGCTTCCGATAAATTTCAGTCGTTCTACACGGAAATGTTCTTTCTGCTCTTTTACAAGACTTATGATGCTTTCAGGGATCTGATCATTCACAACAGTCTGAACAAATCTCTTTGTAACTGGTGCCTGCGGTTTTCCGAATACATCCAGTACACTTCCCGCCTCGACTACCTGACCTTTCTCCATGACTGCTACTTTATTACAGATCATCTGAACCACCTGCATCTGATGTGTAATCAGAAGGATTGTAACCCCCATCTCACGATTAATCTTCTTAAGCAGTTTCAGAATTGCCTCTGTTGTCTGTGGATCCAAGGCACTGGTTGCCTCATCACAAAGCAGGATATCCGGTGTTGTTGTCAATGCTCTTGCAATTCCGATTCTCTGTTTCTGTCCACCGGAAAGCTGGCTGACATACACGTCTTTCTTGTCTTCCAGTTCTACAAACCGAAGAACTTCTTTAACTTTCTTGTCAATCTCAGCCTTCGGTACTTTCTCAAGAATCAGCGGCAATGCTATATTATGATAAACTGTTTTGGATTCCAGAAGGTTGAACTGCTGGAATACCATTCCAATTTTTCTTCTTAATTTACGAAGCTGCGGTTTCTTCAAACTTCCAAGTTCTTCTCCATGAACCGTTACAGTTCCGCTATCCAGTGTTTCAAGTCCATTTACAAGACGAATCAATGTGGATTTACCGGCTCCGGAGAATCCGATGATTCCGTAAATGTCTCCCTTTTCTACATGGATGCTTACATCCTGCAAGGCATGTACCTTACCGTATTTTCCGGAGAAGGTTTTGTTTGCGTGTTCTACTTTTATCATACTCATCACTCCATCTATGTGTGTTTTTCGTATCTCAGATTCGATATGCGTATGATACTGCTTTTACCCTACCTTGTCAATATGTTTTATATGTTTTGTATGTTTTTCACTAATTCGGCAGCTATTTCGAAGTGTTTCTATGCATTTTTATATCCATTCCTTTCGCGCTGCTCAAGGCACAAAACGTCATGAAAAAACGTTGGCTTGTTGCAGCTTTCTTTTTATAATTGTTTCCATAGGGATATTGGTTTCCGTTTACCATTAGGGCTTCGGTTTGATTAGCAACCTTACCCACCTAATCGCCTTATCAAGTTTCTGTTCGTAGGCTCAAGAACTTTGCTACACCACTTCCTCCATCCATACCGTTACTGATACCGACTTGTGGTTCGCTACACTTGGCGGTAAATACCCGTGACTGGACTTGCACCAGTAAGATTAATGCCATGCTCGGCACACTAATAAAATCGTCGCAAATGATTTGCAACGATTTTTGTTTTCGTTGCAAACGATTTGCGACGATTCTGTTTTTTGTTGCAAATTGATTGCGACAATTCTAACTTCTTAAATGTATGGATTTCTGGAATCACTATTTCACACATTCACCATTTTACATTTTCTATAATTTAAAAATGTTGTTTTATTTGCTGATGATATATGTAAATAACTGTTCTATGTATTTTCCAAAATATTTCAAAACACTATCTACATATGTATTTTCAAAAACAAAGCTATATGCTTTTGGGTACATTGTCGTTAAAAACATATAACACATTCCAACGTAAAAATGCATCCATATCACTTTAACTATAATATTTTGCACCAAATTGATGAAGCCACCTATTTCCGCTTCCATTGCAAATCCCTCATTCATCTTATATGGCAGCCAGGCTCCGCCTCCAAATGCAATTCCAGTTATCAGTAAAATTTCCGCCAAAGCCGGTATAAACATAATTACCATCCATCCTGAATGTGTTTTAAAATTATCAGAAATACAATTCAAATACATTAAAGTAATTGCAATATACCCTGTTTGTAAAATAAGATCGAACACAGTATTGATAATTATATATATAATTGCCTTAATTTTATCCGTTATTTCTCCATATATTTCTATTTCACTTACAAGTACTCCCAATACTGTTATTACAACAATTACTGTTTTATGTTTCAATATAAATGCTACTACTACGCTCGTCACACCTGCTCCTGTTGCTAATCCACCAAAAATCAGCGCAGCAAGCAACACTGAATCAATAAAAATGAAAATCATATTTTTCCACATCCTAATTAGTAATTTTATAAAATTCTTCTATATTCTCATCATATTCAAAAAAAATATCT
>CAUCYJ010000284.1:0-2607 GCA_958446945.1 uncultured Lachnospiraceae bacterium
AGCATACTTAATTAGTGAGAGGAACACGGTAGAAATGCCGTGTTTCTCTTATTTTTTATTGTGAATGATAAAAAGAAGGAATATAATTGTATACAAATAACAGTAATATATTCTCAAGACGAAGGGGTGACAGTATGCTGACAAATACAATGAAAGAGGATTTGACCCAAGGGGTAGTAGATCTTTTTTCGGATAGTATTTTGGCAATCATATTGTACGGATCTGTCGCCAGAAATGATAATACGGATGAGAGTGATATTGATATTGTAATTATCATAAAAAATGAAATGGATGATGCAACAAAGGAACAGTTCATTCATTGGTCAGCGGAATTAGATCTTCGATATGACAGAGTATTTTCTATCATTGATATTCAGGAAGAAAACATGGAGAAATGGGGAAATGTTTTGCCGTTTTATCAGAATATATAGAAGGAGGGGATAATTCTTTGGAAAGCAGAATAACAATTCCTTTTACACTTCATGGAATAGAAGAAAATCTCACCGTAGAATACACGCAAGGTACAGATCCCAGGGAAATTGGCTATGATGCCCTTCAGGGATTTCCGATAGATAAAATATGTTGCACAGGTTATCCGGTAATGCATGGTTACTTTGAACATATGAATGCGACCGGTTATCGGAGATCCTGTGGATTTATTCAATTCGTGGAAAGAATTGAAAATTATGGGGAAAACAGAGAGCTTTCCATAGATGTCAGTGATGAAAATCTGGGAAAAGGGAATCCATATTTTGCGTATGGTTATCCGGCAGAAATATTTGATGCTCCCTGTTGTAATTTGGCTGGGTGTAGACATTTGAAATGGACAGCTTATACCTATCTAGTAGATCTGCCCTCCCGCATGAATAGCAATAAACTGAAATTCCTGGGCGGATACTCCTGGGGATATGAAGAGGATGAAAACGGTCCACAGAGATTATTACCGCTAGAGATATTGACGGAAAATGACTGGGAAAAGCATGCAACGGAAAAAGGAATATTAACGATATTCCCAATAAAAGGAGGCTGTACTGCTAAGTTATGAAGAATAGATATAAACAAAAACTGATATTCGTTATTGCAATTTTATGTTTGAGCTTAGTAAGCTGTAAAAGTAAAACAGAGCCAATTAATAATATTGCATCATGGACGCCAGATGATGGTTGGACAATAAATGAAATTGATATTAGAGATGATTATGCCAACTTCACACTATTATATCAAGACCGGGAAATAGCAAATGTGGAAATTTCAAAATTTGCAGAACCATCATGGATTGATCGGGAGACAACAGCAGATGAATTTGTGCAAGTATATTTAGGTCAGCATGCAGAACTAAAGAGCAGTAGTGAGCTACAATTAGGTAGGAAAGAAGAAAAAATCCGAAAACTTGCGGTTGCATGGGAATTAAGTGCTGCTGAGACTGAAAATGGAGCAGCTCTTCCAAAGGATGAAATATGGTATTTTGGATTTTCTAAGAATAAAGTTTTGTTTTGCGCAAAACTGTTGGATGAAAATGCGGAATTAGAATTTGAAACGATAATGAGAACGCTCAACTATTGAGATGTTTTATCTGTAGCGAATGTGGAACGGGAGGGAACAATATGAATTATTATATCAGTGATCTGCATTTGTTTCATGAAGCGGCAATACGTTTCGATGACCGTCCGTTCCGGGATCTGGAGGAAATGCACACCGAGATCGTAAAACGGTGGAATGAAAAGGTGAATAACGGCGATACCGTGTATATCCTGGGGGATGTGAGCATGCGCGGTAAGAACGAGGATCTAATCGCTCTGGTGGCAATCCTGAAGGGAAAAAAGGTCCTGATCCGTGGCAATCACGATGACGTGTCCGACCTCAGATACCGACAGCTTTTTTCGGAAGTCTGTGATTATAAGGAGATTCGGGACTCCATAGCCGGTAAAAGCTATGAGCTGGTATTATGCCATTACCCGATCTTTAGCTGGAAGCACATGAGCCGCGGCACCATTCTGCTCTACGGACACACCCACAACAGCCCGGAGGACGAATATTTTCAGAAATGTCTGGCAGGGATGAAGGATAACGACTGCCGCCATATTGGTGACAGCCCCATACGGGCCTGCAATGTCGGCTGTATGAAACCCTGGATGGATTACGAACCGAGAAGCCTGCAGGAGATCCTAAAGGAATCCTGATAAAGAAATAAGAGAATAAGAGAAGGAAAAGCCCGTCGATGAATAATAATCGATGGGCTTTTTGCGGCCAGAAAGCGCAGCCCTAGATATAGTGAATGATTACATGATTTCTTATGCTATGATTGCAGCATAAGGAAGGAGGCAGAAAACACATACAGTTACATCAGATGAGGGAATAGAAAATGACAATATTTGATTATCTGAAAAAGAATTGTGAAGTGGCGATATATACGGATGAATACGGGAATACCTATATGGAGACGAAGGAATGGGAGTATGAAAAAATTATTTCCGGAGCCATAGAAATCAGCAATAAAGCAGACGATGCTATTGTCTGGCTGATACCGAAAGAAGTTTATGAAAAGCATTCGGAAATTGAGATCGCTATTGCCGGGGATGAGTCAGTCAATCCCGTTCGAAATGTCCG
>CAUCYJ010000285.1:0-2598 GCA_958446945.1 uncultured Lachnospiraceae bacterium
TCAGCGTAAAAGTATTAAAGTCAAATGATAAATGGTTTGGTGTGACTTATAAAGAAGATAAAGAAGCGGTAGATCATTCGATTAAAGAGTTAATCGCATCCGGTATTTATCCGGAAACACTTTAGGATAAGGACAGATACGATGTTAGAGAGAATATGGAAATTGATCAGAAGAATTTTTGGACCGTTTTTTACGCTGATTATGTTAATAGGGTTGTTTTTGGGCGTAGTTTCTTACTATCTGGCGCAGTGGGTTATTGATACATGGGGACTTTTGACAATGGATGAAATTGTGTTTCATCTAAAGGTGCCGTTAGAAGGAACAAATGAAGATATGGTTTGGGAAGCAGTCAATCTTTGTGTACCAGTGGCAATTGTGGCAGTCCTGACACTTCTGATTGTCTGGATTGCTGTGCGAAAAAGAAAGATAACAAAATATCTTGTATGGATCGGAGTAATGTCGTTTGCAGTCTTTCTTGTAAAGCATTCGGTTGACTATATTTGGGAAGAATTGAGTGTAGATGAATATTTAAAAAGTCAGAAAACTCAGTCAACCTTTATACAGGATAACTATGTAGATCCGAGAAGTGTGCAGATTACGTTCCCGGAACAGAAGAGGAATCTCATATATATTTTCCTTGAATCGATGGAAACAACGTATGCATCGAAAGAGGTTGGGGGCGGAGCCAATGCAAATTATATACCGGAGCTTACAGAAATTGCTCAAAACAATATAAGTTTTTCTAATACAGAGCAATTAGGAGGAGGGTATGTTGCACCAGGAGCATCGTGGACAATGGGCGCAATGTTTGCACAGACATCTGGCTTACCGCTGGCTATTCCGATTGATGGGAATGCAATGGATACACAGCAAGAATTTTTGCCGGAAATAAAAAGCCTTGGTGATATTTTAGATGAACAAGGATATCAACAGGTTTTAATGATTGGTTCTGAAGCGGAATTTGGAGGCAGAAAAAATTATTTTACACAACATGGCAATTATGAGATTTGGGATTACAATACGGCAATTGAAACAGGAAAAATTCCACCGGAGTATAGAGTTTTTTGGGGATATGAAGATGAAAAATTATTTGAATATTCTAAGGAAAAACTAACAGAATTATCAATGAGCGGACAGCCATTTAATTTTACAATGTTGACAGTAGATACGCATTTCGAAGATGGATATGTCTGTCCGCAATGTATAGCGCAATATGGTTCTCAATATGCAAATGTTATTTCATGTGCAAGTCATCAAGTGGCCGAATTTGTTAGCTGGATTCAACAACAACCATTTTATGCGAATACAACAATTATAATAACTGGGGATCATCTTACAATGCAGTCGGCTGGATCAAATTTCTTTTATGAGATTGATCCGAAATATGATAGAAGGATTTATAATGCTATTATTAATCCGGCAGTGTTGCCAGTTAATTCTGTAAATAGGGAGTTTAATACAATGGATATGTTTCCAACAACACTTGCAAGTCTAGGGGTTAATATTGAAGGAAATTATCTTGGACTTGGTGTGAATCTATTTTCAGATCAACCAACCATTTCTGAACAATATGGGCGTGATATGGTAAACAAAGAGTTACAAAGAGGCTCGTCTTTCTTTGATAATTTTACAAAAGGAATTGTAGTGACAGACGAAAATAGTACTGAAAAGTAATAAGACTGAGGTGGAAATGTGAAAATATTAGTGGCAGGACAGCATTTTTATCCTGAAAATTTTAGAATCAATGATCTTTGCTTTGAACTAGTTAAACGTGGGCATGAAGTAACGGTATTAACGGGACTTCCAAACTATCCTGAAGGAAAAGTTCTGAAAGAATATAAATGGTTTCGGAATAGGAAACAGACTATTAATGGAGTAAAAATAGTACGATGCTCTTTGCTCGGAAGAGGGAAAAGTACGCTGCGGATGGCGTTAAATTATGTTTGGTTTTTTGTCTTTGGATCATTAAAAGCACTTTTTGTAAAAGGAGAATATGATCTTGTATATGTATACCAAACGTCTCCAATTACAATGGCATGGCCGGCAATTGTACTAAAGAAAATGAAAAAAATCCCATTAATTATTCATTGTCTTGATCAATGGCCGATCAGCGTTACAACTGGCCCTATCTCAAAAGAGAGTAAAATTTATAAAATATTATCAAAAATCAGTATTTGGACTTATCGTCAGGCGGATTTGATTACCATTAGCTCAAAATCTTTTAAGAAATATTTTGAAGATGAGCTAAGAATTTCTTCTGAGCAAAAAGGTCTAATCTATTATCCATCTTATGCAGAAAATACGTATCAAAATATGAAATTTGTTGATAATAAAATGTTTGATATTGTATTTGCAGGTAATGTAGGACCGGCACAAAGCTGTGAGACGATTGTGGAATGTGCAGAGTTACTGAAAGAAAAACAAGATATACATTTCCATATTGTTGGCGACGGATTGAGCAGAGAAGCATGTGAAAAGAGTGCTAATGAAAAGGGACTGAAGAATATTACGTTTCATGGAATGCATAAATTAGAGGAAATGCCAAAGTATTATTCACTTGCAGATGCATTTATTATAACAATGGTAGATAATGAAGTT
>CAUCYJ010000286.1:0-2564 GCA_958446945.1 uncultured Lachnospiraceae bacterium
GGCCGCTTTAATACTTGGAAGCAAAAGCGGAGGGGAAGTAGTGAAAATGATATCATTTCCCTGGGCGATCGCATCCTGAAGCAGTACGTCAATGTTGTCCGGAGTAGCATTATTGTAGGCGAACGTCTCAATCTGTTCTGCAAATGTATCATCCAGATGCATGCGGCCTAATTCATGGGAATAGGTCCAGGCAGAGGTTTCAGAAGATTTTTCATGGATAAATGCTACCCGCAATGTAGATTTTGTTCCCGGGAGAAGAAGTTTTAAAAGATTTGTTTTCTCCTCGGTCGGATTCATGCGAAGCTGAAGCGGCTGATTGCTGGCAAACGCTTCCAACTGTTCCTGACGATTCTTGATCAGACGCTTGAGAGAAGAAGTAGGCATATTGTATACCTCTTCATAGCCATAGAGTTCGATGAAAGATAAAAATGCATCGCCAATGGTCAGTTCACCGAGGTCATCGGTATCGTAAAGCGCTGTAAAGCGGGACAAGATAGAGCTGAATTTCAAACGATCTTCAGTTGTCCAGCGTTCGTCCGGCATTTTTCCGACGAGACGCTGTAATTTTGCAAAACTTTTTTCTTTTGTAAACCAGATATAGTTAATTTCTGACAGTTCATAAAAATCAAGAAATTCAAAATAAATCTTGTTTTCTTTTTCTTCTGTTCGCTGCGGAATGAGACGGATTACTTGCCCTACAATGGAAACTGCACCGAAGTACTTCAAAACGCTGACACGCTTATTGCCTTCCTGGACATAGAAGTTGTTCATATATTCGTAAGCCTTGATCGGGTCCCGAATCCCTTCCTGAATGTGGGATTCACAGAGGGAGATCCATTTAATAGCAAATTCAGATCTTTCTTCAAGTACCGGCATGAAATTTGCAGCAAATGCATTGCGGCGATCACTTGATTTCGTACCTACGATCCGGTCAGTAGGAATCTGTACGATACCGAGGGGAACTTCTGAGGCAATATCTCCGCGTTTGATGATATCGTCTAAAGATGGGAGGTAAGGGTTCTCTCCCTTGAGTGTACGGAGATTCATTTCTCGTTTGCCCATTTTGGCAGCCTTTTGGTAATCATTTAATGACATGCGATTCTCTCCTTTTTTATTGTGTAAATGCCGCCGGAAAAAGCAGGCATTCTGACTTCTTTCGCTTAAAATGTTTTCATAGAAATAGTTTCCTTCCATATTCATAATACTTGCAGAAGGAGCAAAGTGCAAGAGGAAAACTGACTGAATTATTTTAGGAAAACTGCACGGGTTCTGGCGTTTGGCATATAGTAAAATGAAGAAGCAGATAAGGGGCCTGAAAGTATGGCTTATACGGTAATGATCGATGCCGGACACGGGGGAAAAGATCCGGGAGCTGTTTACCAGGAGAGAAGAGAAAAAGATGATACACTAAAGCTTGCTATGGCGGTGGGACAGATCCTGCAGGAGAATGGAATCCGCGTGGAGTACACAAGAACAACGGATGTGTATGAAACCCCATATGAAAAGGCGATGGAAGCCAATAATGCCGGAGTAGATTTCTTCGTATCGATCCATCGCAATTCTTATCCGCAGGCGAATGCAGTTTCCGGCGTGGAAGTGCTTGTTTATGATAAGAGCGGTTTAAAAAATGAGATGGCAGAGGAAATTGCAGACCAGTTGGAGACTGTCGGATATGTCAATCTGGGAGTGAAAGAACGCCCGAATCTCGTAGTTCTTCGCAGAACGAAGATGCCGGCAATTCTCGTGGAAGCAGGATTTATCAATTCAGATACAGATAACAAACTGTTTGACCAGAATTTTGACGCAACTGCAAGAGCGATTGCAGACGGAATTCTTGATGTACTTCAGGAAGATACCGGTGAAAGCGAAGAGAAAGTTTATCGTGTACAGACAGGGGCCTTCCGAAATCCGGATAATGCTAACCGGATGCTGAATGAGTTATTGGAAGAAGGATATTCGGCAGCTATTTATGAACGGGATGGACTTTTTCTCGTTCAGGCAGGGAATGAATCCAGCCTTGCAGATGCAGCGGCATTGGAGCGGCGTTTGAAACGGGATGGGTATGCGACTGTTCTTGTAACCAAATAAGATGAAAAAGAATGATTCAAAGGAGTATCTGGCAGGGATAGGTCTTGCATATCTTATGAAAGGTTACTATAATAAAGCGTAGGGAGAATGGAATTATAAAGTATGTTTTAATTGCCACAGTTCTTGTGGCAATTTTTAAATTTGCCCAGAGAAACTGAGCGTCTAAAGAAAATGAGAACCTGAGAGGGAGGAAGTTATGGACAGAGGAAAAAGAGGTTCGGGCAGTACCGTAGTCTGGAAGTATATTTTTGCCGGCTGTATTATTATTTATACTGCACTCGTGTTTGTATACATGAGTGGCAGTAACAGACCGTTCAAAGAAGTGAAACAAGCGGTGGAGAGAAAAATCGATACAGAGCGTATGAAGGATGTGAGCAGCCAGGGACTCAAAAGATATTACGGATTGAATGGTGCGGATTATGATGGAGTAATGATGTATGTTTCCACATCAAGTATGTCAGCGGAAGAAGTGTTAG
>CAUCYJ010000287.1:0-2536 GCA_958446945.1 uncultured Lachnospiraceae bacterium
TCCCGTCGTACATTTGGATAAACTTTCCTGGAAAGAAGGGTGGATCAGAGCTTCTAATGAAGAGTTTGACAGTCTTGTAGAGCAGGAACTTGCAAAAGACAAGTGGATCATGGACGGGAATTTTCCGCGTACGTTAAAACGCAGGATGGATGCCTGTGATACGGTAATCTATCTTGACTATCCGTTGTGGTTTTGTATTTTTCGCGTGTTGAAGCGAGTAATAAAAAATTATGGGAAACCGCGTCCGGATATGAATCCCGGATGTCCGGAGAAGTTTGATCCGGGATTTCTAAAGCGTATCTGGAATTTCAATAGAGAGAGACGTGACAATTATTATCGCTATATTGCAGAACAGAAAGATACGAACATCATTATTTTAAGAAATCAGAAAGAATGCGATCGTTTTCTTGCATCGGTGCGTTCTGAAATGAAATAAGAATAAGGAAGGAAAAGAAAAATGAAGATTTATGAAGAACTTCAGGCCCGTGGTCTGATCGCGCAGGTAACAGATGAAGAAGAAATCAGAGAACTGATTAATAATGGAAAGGCAACATTTTACATTGGGTTTGACCCAACGGCAGATAGCCTTCATGTAGGACATTTTATGGCGCTTTGTCTTATGAAACGTCTGCAGATGGCCGGAAATAAACCGATTGCTCTTATCGGCGGAGGAACAGGATACATCGGAGACCCATCCGGAAGAACAGATATGCGTTCTATGATGACGCCAGAGCAAATCCAGCATAACTGTGATTGCTTCAAAGAACAGATGAGCAAATTTATTGATTTTTCTGAAGGAAAAGCACTGATGGTGAATAATGCAGACTGGCTTTTGGATCTGAATTATATTGATCTGCTCCGTGAAGTTGGACCGCATTTCTCAGTAAATCGTATGCTGACAGCAGAGTGCTACAAACAGCGTATGGAAAGAGGATTAAGCTTCCTGGAATTCAACTACATGATTATGCAGAGCTATGATTTCTACGCATTATTCCAGAAATATGGATGTAATCTGCAGTTTGGAGGAGATGATCAGTGGAGCAATATGCTTGGCGGAACAGAACTCATTCGTCGTAAGCTTGGTAAAAATGCATGTGCAATGACAATTACACTGCTTTTGAATTCAGAAGGAAAGAAAATGGGTAAAACACAGTCTGGTGCAGTTTGGCTTGATCCGAACAAAACATCTCCGTTTGAATTCTACCAGTACTGGAGAAATGTGGCAGATGCAGACGTTCTGAAATGTATCCGTATGCTTACATTCCTTCCGCTTGAAGAAATCGATGAGATGGATAAATGGGAAGGAAGCCAGTTAAATAAAGCAAAAGAAATTCTTGCATTTGAGCTTACAAAACTGGTTCACGGCGAAGAAGAGGCAATAAAAGCACAGGAAAGCGCAAGAGCATTATTCAGCGCCGGAAATGCAGCTAACATGCCAACAGCTGAACTTAGCGAGGAAGATTTTACAGACGGCTCTATCGATATTATCACATTACTCCAGAAGAGCGGACTTGTTCCGAGTAAATCAGAAGGAAGACGTGCAGTAGAACAGGGCGGCGCATCTGTAAATGGCGAGAAAGTAACAGATATTCGCGCTGCATTTGGAAAAGATGCCTTTGCAGAAGATTTTATCTTAAAGCGTGGTAAGAAAAATTTCCGGAAGATTGTGTTGAAATAATGGATGAGGCGGCAAGAATTTGCATGACACATTCCTTTCAGATTAAGGGAATTCACACATACATTGGAAATATAGATGTTTCTCCGGAAGATGCAGAAGAAGTAGAAGCATATCTAACATCCGTTGAATATGATGATTACGATCTGCTTATCCAGCTCTGTGACGCGCTGGCGCTTCCGGAGGGGCCTGTGGCGATGGAGAAGCGGATCGCAGATATTACAAAGCGATATGGAAGTTATCCGGAAGAGAAACGAAAACGATGCTATGAGCTTCGCGACTATTTTGAAAAGAAGATGGGAAAGAACCTGTATGAGGTTCTCGGGATTATGAAAGGAGAAAAAACAATGTCATTTCAGGAAGTATCAATTGAAGAGTTACAGATGAATCCATTTACAAAGATCGGAAAAGAATGGATGTTAATCACAGCAGGAAATGAAGAAAAACACAACACAATGACAGCAAGCTGGGGCGGTGTTGGAGTTCTCTGGGGCAAAAATGTTGTGACAGCTTATATTCGTCCACAGCGTTACACGAAAGAGTTTGTAGATGCACAGGATGTGTTTACATTAAGCTTTTTTGGGGATAACTGCAGAGAAGCGCTTACTCTCTGTGGAAAAGTTTCCGGAAAAGACAGGGATAAGATCAAAGAAGCAGGATTAACACCATATTATGTGGATGGAACAACTGCATTTGAAGAGGCGGAGTTAGTGTTTGTCTGCCGCAAACTGTATGCAGATGAGATTCGTTCTGAGAAATTCATCGACAAAGATGCAGATGAGAATTGCTATCCGCAGAAAGATTACCATACAATGTATATTGCGGAGATCACAAAGGTGCTTGTGAAGAAATAAGAGAAAA
>CAUCYJ010000288.1:0-2534 GCA_958446945.1 uncultured Lachnospiraceae bacterium
AGGGATTGTCGGATAAAAAACAGAACCAAAAATGAAAGATGCGCTTGGGTAATGAGCGCATTTTTTATTTGACAAATAAACGATGGGATGCTATGTTTTGTTTAACTTGATGAGAATGAGGAGAATAAAATAAAATGAACGACAAAATAAAGAAACTCACATTATCTGCAATGTTTCTTGCCATTGGAATGATTTTACCATTTTTTACGGGACAGATTCCGAGAATTGGCAATATGCTGCTTCCGATGCACATTCCGGTGCTGCTCTGTGGCTTAATCTGTGGATGGCAGTATGGTGCGGCAGTTGGACTTGTTCTTCCGCTTTTGCGTTCCATGACACTTGGAATGCCTCCGTTGTTTCCAACAGCGACAGCAATGGCATTTGAATTGATGACATATGGATTTGTGTCTGGATGGATGTATGAGCGTTCCAAATGGAAATGTATTGTTGCACTTTACCGTTCGCTCATTGCTGCAATGCTGGTAGGAAGAATTGTCTGGGGAGTTGTGCAAATAGTGCTTCTCGGTGTAGCAGGAGCAGGATTTACGTGGCAAATGTTTATGGCAGGTGCATTTATTAATGCAGTTCCCGGAATCATTGCACAGTTATTGATTATTCCGGCAGTGATGATTGCATTGAACAGAACAGGGCTTGTCCGTTTCGGAAGTACACATAAGGAAAAAGAGACAGCAAAAGCGTCGAGATAGGACAACGAAAGATATGATATGAAGGAAACGTGTATGGAGCTGGAAAGTGTGAAAAGAAGTATAATAGCAGAAGAGATGCTTCTGAATGAAATTGAAAAAGTTATGAAAGAGTCGGGGAAAGATAAGATTCTTGTTGCCATTGACGGCCGGTGTGCGTCAGGAAAGACAACTTTGGCAGGAAAACTGGCAGAAAGATGTGAGTCTGCTTTGCAAGTAGATCACGTCCATGTGATACATATGGATGACTTCTTTCTTCGCCCTGAACAGCGTACACGGGAGCGGCTTTCGGAGCCGGGCGGCAATGTGGACCGGGAAAGGGTGTTGGAAGAAGTACTGATTCCAATTGCAGAGGGAAGATCGTGTACGTTTCGCCCATTTGACTGTCGGATTCAAGGCTTGAAAGCCCCGATACTTATAGAACCCGGGAGAATTACCATTGTAGAGGGAGCCTATTCTTGCCGTCCGTTATTGAGAGAATTTTATGATCTGAAGATCTTTATGGATGTTGAACCAGAAGAACAGATGCGGAGAATACGGATTCGAAATGGAGAAGAAGGGGCAGAGCACTTTCGTACAAGATGGATTCCTCTGGAGGAGAGATATTTTACAGAACTCCATGTGCGGGAAGCATGCGACATTTGCGGAGAAGCAGAGCAGATTTAGAAATGGCGTAGGTAGTGGAAACATTATCTGCGTCATTTCTTATAAAATAATTTCTGCATAAGACTGTTTGAAAAACAAAGTTTGGTGTGGTAAAATTAAAAGGACTTAGAAAATATTAAGGGTAAAAACGCCTATTAACATGGAGGTTATAGAAATGGAAGCATACAAGAAAGAATTTATTGACTTTATGGTAGAAAGTGAAGTTTTAAAATTTGGAGAGTTTACATTAAAGAGCGGAAGAAAATCACCATTCTTTATGAATGCAGGAGGTTATGTGACAGGTTCTCAGCTTAAGAGATTGGGAGAATATTATGCGAAGGCAATCCATAATACGTATGGAGATGATTTTGACGTATTATTCGGACCTGCATACAAAGGGATTCCACTGGCAGTTGTGACAGCAATTGCTTACAGCGAGCTGTACGGAAAAGAAGTACGCTACTGTTCTGACCGTAAAGAAGAGAAAGATCACGGTGCAGATAAAGGAAGCTTCCTGGGAAGTAAATTGAAAGACGGAGATCGCGTCATTATGATTGAAGATGTAACGACTTCCGGAAAATCAATGGAAGAAACTGTTCCGAAAGTAAAAGGAGCAGCAGACGTTGAGATTGCCGGACTTATGGTATCTCTGAACCGTATGGAAGTCGGAAAAGGCGGCGAGAAGTGCGCTTTAGATGAAATCAAAGACTTATATGGTTTCCCAACAGCAGCTATTGTAGATATGGCAGAAGTAACAGAATGTCTTTATAATCAGGAAGTAAATGGAAAAGTTCTTATCGATGATACATTAAAGGCAGCAATTGACGCATACTATGAACAGTATGGAGCAAAATAATGGAGGAGATGCAAGTGGAAAGAGCATATAAGACAATGAGTTGTGCAGGAGCCGGTAATATTGTGATTGGAATTATCATGATTGTGACAGGAATCACGGCAGGAATTATTTCCATTGTAAGCGGGGCGAATCTGTTAAGAAGAAAATCAGAACTGACATTTTAAAACAGGGATTATAAATAGGGGTTATGAAGATTGAATAGTAGGAATAAGAAACTCCTGCGTGTGGTGGGAAAAGTATTATTTATTTGTTATATTATCTTTTTGATCTATTTTCTTCTGTTTTCAGACTGGTATGGACGTGATGTCAGCGGAACACAGGAGTACAGA
>CAUCYJ010000289.1:0-2503 GCA_958446945.1 uncultured Lachnospiraceae bacterium
CCAATGTGTGCCAGTCATGCATTTCCGGTACGCTGAGCATCCCTTGAACAATCGCCGCTGCGTTTCTCAATGCTCTGCGTGTCAGAAAATTTAAATTCTGAATATCCACGACCGGATTAATCAATAGAATGTCTTCACCCTGAACGTATGGCAATGTATTTCCCGATGCCATCGTTGAAACAATCACTTTCGGAACACCGATTGGCAATTGCCTCATCGCTTCAGAAGCGAGGGTGGTTCCGCCGGAACCACCAATCGATACAACAGCAGCAAGTTCTCCCTTCCCATATAATCCTTTAATCACACGGCAAAGACCTAAAGCCATATATTTACTTGCCTCTGTTCGCGTTTTGGTCAGTCTTATCTTGTCTGCATTTTCTCCAAGCACGTCCTTCTGCGTAATGTCAACGTCATCAGGACTTTCTTTCAAAATGCCGGTATCAATTAATTTCACTTTCAGACCACGGGACATTAACTCCGTTCTCAGATATCTCGCTTCCTGTGCCTTGGTATCCATTGTTGCGATCAGCCAAACATAAGATTGCATTATACCTCTGCCCCCTGTCTGACAAGTACTTTATTCTTATTAAAGCGAATCACATGCAGTACAATCAATGCTGCCACCAGAGCAAGTCCGACAAAATCTAAAACGTAAATCGGAAGCAGGCAGCACAATGCACCGACTAAAGCAATAACTCTCTCAAATGCAGTTGTTTTCTGCAGGAAGAAGCCCTCGACCGCAATGATAAAAGAAAACATGAAACTAATTACCATTAAAACTGCCCAAATCGTTTCATACCACTGTCCCTGAAGAAGCAATGCCGGTCTATACAGGAATAAGAAAGGAAGAACAAATCCTCCAATAGCCAAACGCATTGATACGATACACGTCTTCAAGAACTTTGCATCTGCCAGACCAGAAGCAACCAGACATCCGATGGCAACCGGAGGTGTTAATGCAGATAACTCCGCAAAGTAAAATACGAAGAAGTGAGCAACAATAATCGGAATTCCGAATGTAGTTAATGCCGGAGCACCTAATAATGCTGCCAAAATGTACGCTGAACCACTTGGCATACCCATACCAAAAATCAAACAGGTAATCATAACTAAAATTGCCAGAACAAATAAATTATCTCCTGCAAGTGACAAAGCAAACTGCGAAATTTTAGACGGCAGTCCTGTGGATGTGAGGATTTCTACTACGCATCCCATCGTTGCCATACATACTGCAATACCTGCAACGGTCTTCGCACCCGATTCAAATCCAGACAGAACTTTTGTGATAAATTTCTTAAAGGAGTCCATTGGACTTCTATTACTCTTGTCCATCAATTCGATAGCAAGCCCCATAGCAATTAATGTGAATACTGCAATGAATAATGCTTTCTGCGGAGAATAGCTCATTACCATCAATACTACCAGAACAATGATCGGAACGACAAACATTGCCAGCTTTCCGAATGCTTTATGAAACTGTGGGAGCAGTTCTGCTTTGACTTTCTCGTCTCCCAGCTTTAATGCTTTAATATATACGCTCAGCGCAATACCAAGATAATACAGTAACGCGGGAGCAACTCCGACTGCAACGATGTAGATGTAAGGAATTCCTGTCCATGAAGCAATAATGAAAGCTGCCGCGTTCATGACAGGCGGAAGAATCGCACCTCCTGTCGATGCTGCCGCTTCACATGCTGCTGCAAACTCCGAGGGATATCCTCTTTTCTTCATCAGAGGGATTGATACGGCGCCTGTCAAGGTAATGTTTGCTGCCACGCTTCCGGTGATAGAACCAATCAGACCACTGGAAATTACAGCAACCTGCGCTCCGCCGGAACGAATTTTTGTAGATGCCACCATAGCAGCATCCATGATTGTGCTGATCGCTCCAAATGCCTCCATCAAGCCGCCAAAGATGGTAAATAACACAATCGTATTTGCAGATACTGATGCAAGCATACCGTACACACCGGTAAAGTTTGTTGTTACATATGTGATCAAACGGGAAAAGCTTAAACCAGAGTGATAAAAAATACCGGGCATATATTTTCCAAAATATCCATATGCCAACGCGATTATGGAAATAACCGGGATTACCCAACCCCATGTCATCTTAGTGGCAATCAAAATGACAACTAAGAATACTGCTCCAGAGAACACTTTATCAAACGGCTGTCTGCCAATGCTCATCTGAAATCTTGTTGTATTAAAGTGGATGTAGGTAGCAGCCGCTACACTTGCCACAAGAAGGATAATCATAAAAGCACTGCGCGCTTTATCTTTTGTTTGTGTTAACTTAATAGCCTGTAAAAAAATGATTGCAAGAGAAAACGCAATATGTAAGTTGATATGCTGCTCTGCAGACAGCATGGTGAAATTTGCCGCCAGTAGTTGATAACAGCTCATAATAATCGCAATCACGATAACCGCTTTATCAATCCATATTTCTGTTTTCGTTTTTTCAATCATTGTCGCTTCATTCACTTCCGACATTTTGACTGCC
>CAUCYJ010000290.1:0-2502 GCA_958446945.1 uncultured Lachnospiraceae bacterium
AGGAGATCACAGCCGTTCCTGCTGCTCCTCCAAGTGCAGATTCCTTAGAAAATGCACATGAGAATATCTCTGCAAACGCTCCCGGAATTGCCGAACGGTTCACGATCAGGATCACCATAGAGCCACCGATAAAAGAGATTGCCATGAATGGAACGACAAACTGTGCAACTTTTGAGATTGCCTGAATTCCGCCAAGTGTTACAACTGCTGTTAATACAGTAACAATAATTCCGATAAAAATGACCGGAATATGGAAAGAATCATGCACAGACTCTGTAATTGCATTGACCTGTGGGAATGTACCGCAACCGAGAAGTGCGGTTACAACTCCGAAAAATGCAAAGATTTTTGCCAGCCATTTGAACTTCTCTCCCATTCCATTCTGGATATAGTACATCGGTCCTCCGGCAATTTCACCTTTTTCGTCTTTTACACGGAATTTTACAGCCAGAAGTGCTTCGGAATATTTTGTCGTCATTCCAAGAAGCGCTGATACCCACATCCAGAACATCGCTCCGGGTCCGCCGATACGAAGAGCTGTTGCCACACCTACGATACTTCCGGTTCCGATATCAGCAGCCAGTGTTGTACAAAGTGTTGCAAACGGAGATACATCGCCTGCTCCTTCTTCTTTTTCAAAAATACTTTTCAGTGCTTTTGGAAATTTACAGATCTGTATTCCCCGTAATTTATATGTAAAATACAAACCTGTTCCCATCAGAAGCACCAATGTCGGCGGTCCCCAGACAAATGTCTGAATTGTTTCCAGTAACTTCATAAATGTTTCCATTTTTTTCCTCCCAGTTGTTAAATTCCTGTCAATAAATAGTCATTTTTTTGGCAACGGATGAATGCATCCGTTGCCGTTATGAAAAGTTTATCAGTTACATTTTTAGCTGTTATATTTTTCTTTATCCAGCTCTTTTTCTTTCGCATTTACGATTACGTTTACTGTGGCATCACCGATAACGTTCAGTGGCAGGAGTGCCATTTCTACCGGACGGTTGATTGCAACAACCAATGCGTAAGCGATCATACATGCATCAGATGTCCATCCAAGTCCTGAAAGGATCGTTACAATCAGTGTGGTACCTGCGATTGGAATAGCAGGACATCCCATAGCTGCACAGATTGATAAGAATGCGATCGTTGCGAGGTTGGCAGGTGTTACATCAATTCCTGCACTTGTTGCAATAAATGTTGCTGCGAACATATGCATAACGGTTGTTCCGTTCATATTGATCGTCATACCTGTCGGTAATACAAAGCTTGTAATCTCTTCGCTGCATCCAAGTTCATCAATACATGTCCTTGTATTGAGCGGCAGACATGCTGCTGATGAGTTTGTTGAAAATCCGAACACACCGACCTTCGCAATTTTCTTGATGAACTTTATTGGATTCATCTTTGTTGTTACCCAGATACCGATAGGATAAATTGTAACAACCAATACGAATAAGGTTACCATTGCAGCTACGATATAAGCAGCAGCCGGTGCAAGGTACTCTGTTCCGTAAATTGCAAATGTTCTTGAGATCAGGCAGAAAATTGCAATCGGACCAACTTTGTTAATTAAGAATGTAAGGTATAACTGAATGATTTCGTTGACACTTTCCAGCACTTTCTTCAGTGGGTCAGCTTTTTCTCCCAGTGCATTCATGCAAAGTCCAATGATAATTGCTACTACTACAACTGCCAAAATACTGTTGTTGCTGCTAAATGCGGCAGCAATATTGGACGGTACTGCATTTACGATTGTTGCCAGTGGGTTAAATGCATCCAGTGTTGCTGCATCTGTAACTGCCTCACTTGGAAGTGTTACGTTGAAAAATCCTGCTGATTTTACCGCATATGCAACGATACCTGCTAAGAATGCACCACATACATAGAACAGAAAGAATCCAATCAGTGTACGTCCTGCAATTCTTCCAAGCTTTGTGGAACTTGAAATACTGCACATCGCAAGGCTGAGGGATACTAATACAAGTGGTACAATCGCAAGCTGTAATCCTCTCATAAATAACTGGCCTATAATGTAGAAAAGACCAATTGCACTAACACCATCTTCTGCTGTAATGTCCTGGAACAGGATCTTGTTGAGTATCGTCCATGCACCCTTATTACCAGAAGAGATCAACTGCTCTCTTAATAAAAGAAAAGCAATTCCCACCAACAGGCCGCCGACAAGAGCGATCATCATTTTCTTTACAACCGACATTGGCTGTTTTTTCGTTGTGTTACTCATTGTTGTTCTACTCCTTTTCCTTTTTGTTTTCATTAGAATTTACTAATTTTTTCTATAAACCGCGCGTTTATTTATGAACTACATACAATGTAACATGGATGCGGTCGTAAGTAAAATTAATTATTTGTCTATAAAATATCAATATCTTTTATATTATCAAATATTAATATCGTTAATATTATACAGCAACATTATTCATTTCTCTTTTCACAACAACATTGATATAATAAAGACAACCAATAGATTCAAGCCAATAA